>NZ_DAMBSA010000558.1:0-2317 GCF_032054795.1 Pantoea sp. CTOTU49201 | reverse complement strand
GCGGGTACGCGTCTAAAAGGAAATTGATCTGGATAAGAGGTCGCCATGAATGGCGACCCTACGGTGATGCTAGTGTTGATGCGCGTCGATATGACCTACGGCGATGGTGCGATTTTTCGTAGGGTGCGCATTAATGCGCACCGGGATGACATCACTCCTGACGATGCGTATGAATCATATAGTTAACATCGACACCGCGACCCAAACGGAACTGGTTAGTCAGCGGATTATAGTGCAGGCCAATCATGTTTCTTTCACGCAGCGGGGTTTCATCGACCCAGTTCAGCAACTCGGCAGGACGGATGAATTTCTTCACGTCGTGCGTACCGCGCGGCACCATGCGCAGCACATACTCCGCACCAAACACCGCCTGCAACCAGGCTTTTGGATTGCGGTTGATGGTGGAGAAGAACACTTCGCCGCCGGGCTTCACCAGCTGCGCGCAGGCCAATACCACCGAGCGTGGATCCGGCACATGCTCCAACATCTCCATGCAGGTTACCACGTCATATTGTCCGGCGTGGCTTGCGGCGTGATCTTCCACGGTTTGCTGCACGTAGTTAACACTAACGCCGCTCTCCAGCGCATGCAGACGTGCCACTTCCAGCGGATCCGCGCCCATATCCAGGCCGGTAACCTCAGCGCCTTCACGCGCCATGCTCTCCGCCAGAATGCCGCCGCCGCAGCCGACATCGAGCACTTTCTTGCCGAACAGGCCATTGCTGTGCTGTGCTATCCAGCCGAGTCGCAGGGGATTGATACGGTGCAACGGCTTAAATTCACCCTCTAAATCCCACCAGCGGGATGCCACGGCCTCAAACTTAGCAATCTCGGCGTGGTCAACGTTCTGGCGGCTTTCCTGCGGTTGTTCACTCATTGAATCATCACTCCAGACAAAATATTCCCTCAGTATAAACGCTTAAGTCACGCGAACGCATCTCTCACGCTCAAGGAAAAGCGGGATTAAGGCCTGGTTAACGTTCACCGAAGGGAAGCGATGTGATATACTTTCGCACCTTTAAATCCGGGATTATGTAGAGGGATAGCGGCTCCATGAGCGACCTTGCGAGAGAAATTACACCGGTCAATATCGAAGAAGAGTTAAAAAACTCCTACCTCGATTACGCCATGTCGGTCATTGTTGGCCGAGCCTTACCCGATGTGCGTGATGGTCTGAAGCCGGTACACCGCCGTGTGCTTTTTGCCATGAGCGAACTGGGCAACGACTGGAATAAACCCTATAAAAAATCCGCCCGTGTGGTCGGTGACGTCATCGGTAAATATCACCCGCACGGCGATTCCGCGGTATACGAAAGTATCGTGCGTATGGCCCAGCCATTCTCCCTGCGCTACATGCTGGTTGACGGTCAGGGTAACTTTGGTTCGGTCGACGGCGACTCCGCCGCAGCGATGCGTTATACCGAAGTGCGCATGGCAAAGATCTCTTCGGAGCTGCTGGCTGACCTGGAAAAGGAAACCGTCGATTTCGTGCCGAACTATGACGGCACCGAGCAGATCCCTGAAGTCCTGCCAACCAAAATTCCTAATCTGCTGGTAAACGGTTCTTCCGGTATCGCGGTAGGTATGGCAACCAACATTCCACCGCACAACCTCACGGAAGTGATCAACGGCTGTCTGGCCTTCATCGAAGATGAAGACATCACCGTTGAAGGTTTGATGGAGCACATCACCGGGCCAGATTTCCCGACTGCTGCGTTCATCAATGGTCGTCGTGGTATCGAAGAAGCCTATCGCACCGGGCGCGGTAAGATTTACATCCGCGCACGTGGCGAAGTGGAAACCGATGCCAAGACCGGCCGTGAAACCATCATCGTTCACGAACTGCCGTATCAGGTGAACAAAGCGCGCCTGATCGAGAAGATCGCCGAGCTGGTGAAAGAGAAGCGCGTGGAAGGCATCAGCGCACTGCGTGACGAATCTGACAAAGACGGCATGCGTGTTGTCATTGAGATCAAACGCGATGCGGTTGGTGAAGTGGTTCTCAACAACCTCTACTCGCTGACCCAGCTGCAGGTCTCTTTCGGCATCAACATGGTGGCGCTGCATCAGGGCCAGCCGAAGATCATGACGCTGAAAGGCATCATCGAAGCCTTCGTACGTCACCGTCGTGAAGTGGTTACGCGCCGTACCATTTTCGAACTGCGTAAAGCGCGCGATCGTGCTCACATCCTTGAAGGCCTGGCGATTGCGCTGGCGAACATCGATCCAATCATCGAACTGATTCGTCGTGCACCCACGCCAGCCGAAGCGAAACTGGGCCTGTTGGCGCAGTCGTGGGATTTGGGTAACGTTGCCG
>NZ_DAMBSA010000557.1:0-2317 GCF_032054795.1 Pantoea sp. CTOTU49201 | reverse complement strand
CGGTGAACACATGGTGGCGAATGGTGCCTGGGGCTTAAACCTTCTGCAAACCGCTGACCACAAGATGCATCACACCTTTATTGAAGCAGTCAGTCTCGGCACGCTCGCCAATTTGATGGTTTGCCTGGCGGTATGGATGAGTTACTCCGGCCGCAGCTTGATGGATAAAATGTTTGCGATGATCTTACCGGTAGCGATGTTTGTTGCCTGCGGCTTCGAACACAGCATCGCCAACATGTTCCTCATTCCGATGGCCATTGTTATCCGTGATTTTGCCAGCCCGGAATTCTGGCAAATGGCTGGTGCAAGCGCAGCACAGTTTCCCTCACTCAGCGTTAGCGATTTTATTCTTAATAACCTTATTCCAGTAACCATCGGCAACATTATTGGCGGCGGATTATTAGTCGGTTTGACCTACTGGGTAATCTATCTGCGTGGCGATGAGCCGGTGCATTAATAAATAGGTACGGGCGTGCTGAGTCAGCGCGCCATACGTCAAAGTCTCCCTAAATAAGGCAGGTATATCATGTCCGAACTGAATGAAAAAATGGCGTCAGCCTGGGAAGGATTTAGCGCCGGCGAATGGCAGAACAGCGTCAACGTCCGTGACTTTATCCAGAAAAACTATACACCGTATGAAGGCGACGAATCCTTCCTTGCAGGCGCAACACCAGCCACGACCAAACTGTGGGACAGCGTGCTTGAAGGCATCAAAATCGAAAACCGCACTCACGCGCCGGTGGATTTTGACACCGATTTGGCTTCAACAATCACCTCTCACGATGCCGGCTACATTAGCAAATCGCTGGAGAAAATCGTTGGTCTGCAAACTGAAGCACCTCTGAAACGTGCCATCATCCCGTTTGGCGGCATCAAAATGGTTGAGGGTTCTTGCAAGGTTTATGGCCGCGAACTCGATCCCGCGCTGAAAAAAGTCTTCACTGATTACCGCAAAACTCATAACCAAGGCGTATTCGATGTTTATACCCCGGATATCATGCGCTGCCGCAAATCAGGTGTGCTGACGGGTTTGCCGGATGCCTATGGCCGCGGTCGTATCATCGGTGACTATCGCCGCGTTGCGCTGTACGGCATCGATTACCTGATGAAAGACAAAGTTGCACAGTTCAATTCTTTGCAGAGCGATATGGAGAATGGCGTTGACCTCGAAGCCACCATTCGCCTGCGTGAAGAGATCTCTGAGCAGCATCGTGCGCTAGGTCAGATCAAAGAGATGGCTGCGAAATATGGTTCAGATATCTCGCTGCCCGCTACCAATGCACAAGAAGCCGTTCAGTGGACTTACTATGGCTATCTCGCGGCGGTGAAATCTCAGAATGGTGCGGCGATGTCCTTTGGTCGCGTATCCACCTTCCTTGATGTGTACATCGACCGCGATATTCAGGCTGGGAAACTGACTGAAGAAGACGCACAGGAACTGATTGACCATCTGGTAATGAAACTGCGTATGGTGCGCTTCCTGCGTACGCCTGAATACGATGAGCTGTTCTCCGGTGACCCAATCTGGGCAACAGAATCATTAGCGGGTATGGGCGTCGATGGTCGTACTCTGGTGACCAAAAGCACCTTCCGTTTCCTGAATACGCTTTACACCATGGGTCCATCTCCGGAGCCAAATATGACCATCCTGTGGTCAGAAAAGCTGCCGGTTAACTTCAAGAAATACGCCGCAAAAGTTTCAATCGATACGTCCTCATTGCAGTATGAGAATGACGACCTGATGCGCCCTGACTTCGACAACGATGACTATGCTATCGCCTGCTGCGTTAGCCCAATGATTGTCGGTAAGCAGATGCAGTTCTTCGGTGCGCGTGCCAACCTGGCAAAAACCCTGCTGTATGCAATCAACGGTGGCGTTGATGAAAAACTGAAAATGCAGGTAGGCCCGAAAGAAGCACCAATCACTGACGAAATTCTTGATTTCGACATAGTGATGGAGCGTCTGGATCACTTCATGGATTGGCTGGCGAAGCAGTACGTCACCTCCCTGAATATCATTCACTACATGCATGATAAGTACAGCTACGAAGCTTCACTGATGGCGCTGCACGACCGTGACGTTTATCGCACCATGGCGTGTGGTATCGCTGGTCTGTCTGTTGCGGCTGACTCACTTTCTGCCATCAAATACGCCAAAGTGAAAACCATCCGTGATGAAGATGGTCTAGCGGTAGACTTTGAAATTGAAGGCGAATATCCGCAATTTGGTAATAACGACTCTCGCGTTGATGACATGGCGTGCGATCTGGTTGAACGTTTCATGAAGAAAAGTCAGAAACTACAAACCTACCGTAAC
>NZ_DAMBSA010000556.1:0-2319 GCF_032054795.1 Pantoea sp. CTOTU49201 | reverse complement strand
GCAAAAATCGGGGTGGAGAGCTCAGTGATGAGCGCCAATCAACAACAGCTGGTTACGCTGCTGTTTGACGGTGCGATCAGCGCACTGGTCCGCGCCCGCCTGTTTATGCAGGACAACAATATCCAGGGAAAAGGTAACTCGATTTCCAAGGCCATTAATATTATCGAGGGCGGACTCAAGCAGGGCCTCGATGAGCAATCAGGCGATGACCTTACCGACAACCTGATAGGGCTTTACGCCTATATGGTTCGTCGTCTGGTTCAGGCTAATCTGCATAATGATGTCGAAGCCCTCGAAGAAGTTGAAGGTCTTCTGCGCAATATCGCTGATGCCTGGAAAGAAGTCGTACAACCTCAACACCTTCAGGACGCCGTTTAATGAATATTGCACCGCCACTCGTCACCGTTTACCAACAGTTACTCGATCTCAGCCATGGAATGCTGCGTTTGGCAGCAGAAGGCGAATGGGATGATTTGATTACCAAGGAAGTGGACTATGTCAGTGCGGTGCAAAGACTGGCGCAATCAACCGAAGCCGCCGCACCGTCGCGCCAGCTGCAAGAGCAACTGCGTCCGGTGTTGCGCCATATTCTCGATAATGAGAGCGAAGTGAAACGTCTGCTGCAGTTGCGCATGGATGAATTGACGCAGCTGGTGGGCCAGTCATCGATGCAGAAATCGGTGATGAGCGCATATGGTAAGCAAGGTAGTGTGTATTTGCCGCAGGGTTGATTCGTTGCGATGAACTGAATGAAAAACGGGTAGGAAGATAGCTTCTCACCCGTTTTTTTCCGATTTCCAGGTCGCCATAAATGGCGACCCTACGGGCAGAATATGTAGGGTCGCCATTTATGGCGACCTGGGACTTACTGTGCAGATGCAGACAACACCGTAACCGGACGCATAATCTCTGGCTCGATATCCTGAATCACCGCCTCGTTCGGACGCTTCGCCACTTCTTCCAGCGCCTGCTGGCACTCAACGGTTGGACGATCCACTTTACGCAGTCTTAACCCATCGTAACGCAGCTCACCGTTCTCCAGCACCAGCGGCATCACGCGCACCTGGCGCGTCACGTTGACCCAGTCATCGCCCAGACGTGTCAATTTGCCCGGTTTGGCAATCACGCGCTGCCACTGACGGCAATCCAGCGTATCGCCTTCGGCACCAATAATCAGGCTGCCCATCGCTTGTTTACTGATCAGCTTGCTCTGCGGGCCCACGGTTTGCCAGTTGCCCTTGAGCTCCAGCGGCGCCGGGGTTTTCACGGCCTGGTCATAATTGCTGATCTGCGCACAGCCACTCAGCGCCAGCGCAGCCACTATCATCCACTTTTTCATTTTCGATCCCTACACTCGCATCAATGGCGGCTACGTTATAATTTTTCCCATCCGTTGCGCAAGGTATCTGCTGCGCGCCGCACGTTTTTCCTCAAGCTGCTCACTTCTGCGCCGATAACTCTTCTGGAGTTAAAAGAGCCTGCAAAAACAATAATTACCGACTACACACTCACCTTCGTTACGGAGAACACCGTTATGCGATTGACTCTTCGCGCGCGTCTGACATCGATTGTTGGCCTGCTGTGCATTTTACTGATTGTTGCGGCCATCTGGGGAATCATCGGCCTGCGCGCCGCCGACCAACGGGCGCAAAACGCCTACCAGAATGAGCTGTTACCGCTGCAATATTCGTCCCGCCTGTACCGCATGGTGCAGGAACAATCCTCAACCCTTTTCGATGCCCTGCGCTACTGGACCGACAGCAGCGAAGTGGAGAAACGTCTGGCCCGTATTACGCATTACGGCGAGCAGATAGCGAAAGACCGTCAAACCTGGCAGCAGCTGTCTTTTGACGCGCAAACCAAACCGCTCAGCCAGCAATTCATCACCCATCTCGACGGCTGGCAAAGCGCGCTGAAAGATGCCGGTGAATTGCTGAAGGGCGGCAACCCATCCGGTGCGCTGGTGGTGATTGAAACTCGCCTGCGCAGCGGCAGTCAGCTGCTGCAACAGGATATCGATCAGCTCGACGCGCTGATGCGCCAACATGCAGAACTCACTTACCAGCAAAGCAACAGCGATTACCAGTTGGCACGTAACAGCTTGATTATCATTTTGCTGGTTGGGCTGAGCGTGGCGCTGGTGTTTGGCTGGTTGCTGATCCGCTCTATCAACCGATCGATTGGTCAGGCACGCGAACTGGCCGAATCGATTGCCGCCGGTGAACTAAATCATGATATCGGTAGCGTTTCGCGTGATGAGATGGGCGAACTGATGCAGTCGCTGCTGCGCA
Organism: Pantoea sp. CTOTU49201; assembly: GCF_032054795.1. NCBI lineage: Bacteria > Pseudomonadati > Pseudomonadota > Gammaproteobacteria > Enterobacterales > Erwiniaceae > Pantoea > Pantoea sp. CTOTU49201. Next base: position 28 of record NZ_DAMBSA010000556.1, on the reverse strand, counting down.
TGGATGTGCGTCTGGCGGAGATCGTGCG
>NZ_DAMBSA010000555.1:0-2331 GCF_032054795.1 Pantoea sp. CTOTU49201 | reverse complement strand
TCAGGCTGCTAAAGGTGGTGAGCGCGGTGAGTAATACCGCGACAACCAGCGATCCACCCATAAATACGTAAGATGCCGCCGGGCTGCCGGTCAGGCCATTGAGATAGCCCACAATCCACGCGCCGACGAACGAACCGAGCGCACCGAAACAGACTACGAAGGACATCGCACCCGCCACCACGTTGCGTGGCAGCATCTCAGGAATCGCTGCGAAGAACGGGCCGTACGGCGTGTACATCGCACCGCCAGCAATCACCAGCAGCACCCATGAGAGCCAGAAGTGGGTCGCACCGAGCGTGAAGGAAGCAATGAAGCACACCGCGCCCAGCCCAAGGAAAAGCAGCACGATGTTTTTACGCTGCTGATATTTATCGGAAAACCAGGATGCGGTCAGCATCAGCGGCACGGCGAGCAGATAGGGCGCGGCAGAGAGCCAGCCGGTCGCGACGATGCCCATGCCGGACGCGCTCTTCAGCATTGAAGGTAGCCACATGATGAAACCGTACATGCCGATATTCCAAAAGAAGTGGATAAAGGCCAGCGCCAGCACCTTAGGCGAGCGGAAAGCTTCACGGTAATTCTTAACCGGTTTGATCGACTGCTGCTCTGCCGCCAGCGCGTTTTCGACTGCACGCTTTTCCGCTTCGCTCAGCCATTTGGCATCGCGCGGTCGGTCGGCATAAATTTTCCACCAGATAAACGCCCACAAAATGGCGGGCACACCTTCAATAATGAACATGCCGCGCCAGCCAAAGGAATTCACCAGATAGCCGGAGAGAATCGACATCCATAACACGGTAATCGGATTGCCGAGAAACAGAAAAGTATTGGCTTTGGAACGCTCCGCGCGCGTGAACCAGTGGCTGAGGAAGATCAGCATCGCCGGCATCACCACACTTTCCGCCACGCCAAGCAGGAAGCGAATCACCGCCAGCAGCGCCACGCTGTGCACCATGCCGGTCGCAGTAGCCAATGCGCCCCACAGAATCAGGCTCCAGAAAATCAGCTTCTTCGCCGAGTGCTTTTCAGCGTATATGCCGCCCGGCACCTGAAAACAGAAATAGCCGAGGAAAAACAGTGCGCCGAGTAGAGCTGAAATGGCGGGCGTGATATTGAGATCTTCTGCCAGACCTGCGGCGGCACCAAAACCGTAGTTGGCACGATCGAGGTAGGCGAGGCTATAGGTAATAAAGGCAATCGGGATGAGTTTTCCCCACCGACTGGCCGGTAAAATCCCTGCAATATTCTGGTTCATGGTATGACCTCAGGTCGCTTGAGTAGGATACAGCCGAGTCTTGATGCCCAGCTTAGGTTGCTGTTACAAGGTGGCGAGCCAGCCGCCATCCACGTAAATCATCTGGCCATTGACGTAATCGGAAGCAGACGACGCCAGATAAATGGCGGTACCCACCAGTTCGTCGGGTTTTCCCCAGCGGCCAGAAGGATTGCTGCTGCAGACCCATTTATTGAAATCTTCGTTTTCGACCAACGCTTCGTTCATATCGGTGAGGATGTAGCCCGGTCCAATGCCGTTGGTCTGGATATTGAACGGCGCCCATTCAGCCGCCATCGATTTAGTCAGCAGTTTGATACCGCCTTTCGCCGCAGTGTAAGGCGCGACGGTAGGGCGCGCGGCTTCGCTGGTCAGCGATCCGATATTGATGATTTTCCCACCGCGCTGACGTTGCACCATGCGTTTGGCTGCCGCACGCGAAACGAGGAACGCGCTGGTAAGATTGACATCCAGCACGCGCTGCCAGTCGCTCAATGCCAGCTCCAGCATCGGTTTACGGAATTGAATACCTGCGTTGTTGATCACAATATCGACGTGAATGTTCTCTTCATCGAGCTGCTGGAACACCGCTTCAATCGCGGCTTCATCTGCCACATTGAATAGAAAGCCTCGGGCTTCGAATCCCTGTTGCTGTAATTGCTCCAGCGCCGTATTCATGTGCTCCTGACGCGTGCCATTCAGCAGCACTTTGGCACCGGCTTGCGCCAGGCCTTGTGCATAAGCGAATCCCAAACCGCGCGTTGAGCCGGTGATCAGGGCAGTTTTCCCGCTAAGGTTAAATAAGGTCTGCATAACAAAACGTCCTTCATGTAACATGACTAACAAGTTGGATGAAATACTTTTACGTTATGCGCAGAAAGGCAGCAATTGGCAGGCGAGAAATTTGTAAGATATCTCACAGATTTTTAATGTCATCGCCAGAGAGAAATTATGCATTGTTTAGAATAACCTTCTGAAAATAATAGTTAAATTTCACCATTTTTCACTGCCGCTTTTGCTGCGCGAAAAATTGCCGCTTGTGTTGCGCGCAGCGACAC
>NZ_DAMBSA010000554.1:0-2333 GCF_032054795.1 Pantoea sp. CTOTU49201 | reverse complement strand
AACATCAAATGACCGATAAAGGTCAGCAAGTTGTACCAAAGAGCACCGATCAACAGCAGTGCTGGTTGCATCCACCATTGCGGGAACAAGCCGATGCCCAGCATGGTGTAAACCGCAATCAGCAGCGCACCGAAGGCGATGGTGGCATAACGCTGTCCCAACGCACCGAGCAAAATAAAGCCCCAGCTGGAAAGCGCCAGGCCCAGAGCAAACGCCCACGGATGGGGGAACAACAGTTCCACCGACACCGAAGCAATACAGAAACAAACTAACGTGATCAACAGATTGCGCACACGCCCAATCCAGCGATCGTCGAGATCCGCCAGCGCCGCAGCGACTACACCCAGCGTCAGCGGAATGGTCCACTCGATTTTGTGCAGCCACCACGGCACCGCCGCGCATCCGGTTAAGGCAAAGAAGATGCGCAGCAAATAGCGCAGGCTGCTGTTAAACAGATAACGTCGCCAGCCTGGCAAGGCGTCATGAATCATTGAACGGCCTCAGTAACGGCGACGCGCATTGGCTTCACGCGCGGCCTGGGCTTCTTCAACGGAGACCACGCGACGGCCGACTGGCCACAGCGCAATCGCGGCGATTTTGAAGTTGGCGATACCAACAGGAATGCCGATGATAGTCAGACACTGCACGATACCGGCCGAGATATGCGCCAGACATAACCACCAGCCAAACAGTATCAGCCAGAAGATGTTGAGGAAGGTGCCGCCGGTATTCATCACATGGCTTTTGCTGTCGGGCCGTAGGACATCGACATGCACCGCTTCGTTGCCAAAGGGCAGTAGAGACAGCTTGGTGATTTCCCAGCAGGAGCGCGTCAACGGCAGCGTGAAAATCAGTACGATGCTCACCAATGTGGCGAACAGCCAGCTGAGAGTGGTGAAGAAGCCGCCGAGAATGAAATTAAGAATATTAAGTACGGTACGCATAAACGTGTTTTTCCTTTTGCAATCCGCAATATGTGGCGCCAAGTTTAGCTCTTTTTAAGGCTGGAGCGCCAAGAGTCTGACAGGTAAACTGCGCGATATCGAATTCCACATGACGGTGCGGACATGGAACTGAAAGCAACATCAATGGGTAAACGTCTGGCACAGCATCCCTATAATCGGGTGCGCTTGCTGGCCGCCGGCGTGGAAGTCAGTGGCGATCGCCATGAATATCTGATTCCGTTTAACCAGTTGCTCAACATTACCTGCAAACGCGGCATGGTGTGGGGTGAACTGGAGTTTCTGCTGCCAGACGAGAAAGTGGTGCGCCTGCATGGCACTGAATGGCAGGAAACGCAGCGCTTTTTCCACTATTTGCAGCATGCCTGGCAGCAGTGGAGCCAGGAGATGAGCGAGGTGAGTGCCGAGGTGCTGGTCGCGCTGGAACAGGAAATCCTCGCCTTTACGCAGCAGGATCGCTGGTTGAAACGCAGTGAGCTGAGCGCGGTGAAAGAGAGCATTACGCGCCAGTTTTCTGCCTTGCCGTTGCCTCTCGCGCGTATTGCCGAGTTTGACAACTGCCGTGAACGCTGGGAATTTTGCCAGCAATGGCTGGATCAGGGTGAAACGGCCATCCGCCAACGCAATCGCGAATGGACCAGTAAGATCCTCAGCGATTATCACGAATTCTTCTCCACGGTTGAAACCACGCCGCTCAATCCATCGCAATGTGAAGCTGTAGTGAATGGTGAGGACGCGCTACTGGTGCTGGCGGGTGCCGGCAGCGGCAAAACCTCGGTGCTGGTGGCGCGCGCAGGTTGGCTGCTGAAACGTAAGCTGGCGCAACCGGATCAAATTCTGCTGCTGGCGTTTGGTCGTCAGGCGGCAGAAGAGATGAATGACCGCATTCAAACGCGTCTTGGCGAGAGCGCGATTCAGGCGCGTACCTTCCATGCGCTGGCGCTGCATATCATCCGTGAAGGCAGTAACAAACAACCGGTGATCAGCAAACTGGAGAGCGACAGCAAGGCGCGGCGACAGCTGCTGATTGAGACGTGGCGCGAGCAGTGCAATAGCAAAAAAGCGCAGGCCAGCGGCTGGCGTCAGTGGTTGCAGGATGAGCTGAAGTGGGAGATCCCGGAAGGTCCGTTTTGGCAGGATGAAAAACTGGCGCAGCGTATCGCTTCGCGCATGGAGCGCTGGCTGGGTTTGATGCGTATGCACGGCGGCGCGCAGGCGGCAATGATCGCGGATGTGGCAGAAGTGCAGCGCGATAACTTCAGCAAACGCGTCAAGCTGATGGCACCATTGCTTAAGGCGTGGAAAAACGCGCTGAAGGAGGAGGGCGCGGTCGATTTCTCCGGGCTGATTCATCAGGCGATTGCCATTCTG
>NZ_DAMBSA010000553.1:0-2342 GCF_032054795.1 Pantoea sp. CTOTU49201 | reverse complement strand
TTGGTCACGCCGCATGAGATGGGACATCCGTAAAAAAGGCCGCATCAGCGGCCTTTACTGTTTAGTGGGCATCGATAAAGACGATTTTCAGCACGAACAGTAGCGCGACCACCACCACGCACGGGCTGATTTCACGCCAGCGGCCGGTTCCCAACTTCATCACGCAGTAAGAAATAAAGCCCAGCGCGATGCCTTCGGTGATCGAGAAGCTGAAAGGCATCATCGCCGCAGTAACGAATGCCGGCACTGCTTCGGTGAGATCGTCCCACTGCACGCGTGACAGCGACGCCGTCATCAATACGCCAACGTAAATCAGTGCACCCGCCGCCGCATAAGAAGGCACCATCGCCGCCAGCGGTGACAGGAACATCACCAGCAGGAACAGAATGCCGGTAATCACCGCCATCAGGCCGGTGCGACCACCGATCGCCACGCCGGACGAGCTTTCAATGTAGGCGGTCACCGATGAGGTACCAATCAGCGAACCGGTCACCGAACTGATGCTATCAACGTACAGCGCCTGCTTCATGCGCGGGAAAGTGCCTTTCTCGTCTGTCAGTCCGGCTTTATCGGTTACGCCAATCAGCGTGCCGGATGAGTCGAACAGGTTGACCAGCATAAAGGAGAAGATCACACCAGCCATGCCGATGTTGAACGCGCCTTTGATATCGACCTGGCCGACAACGGAAGTGATCGCAGGCGGCGCCGCGAACACACCGCTGAATTTCACATCGCCAATAATCAGGCCCAGCGCGGTCGTCACCACAATCGACACCAGCACCGCCGCATGGATATTGCGTGAAGCCAGAATCGCGATAATGAAGAAACCGAGCGCCCCAAGCAGCACGCTGTGCGAGGTCAGATTGCCAACGGCAACGATGGTATCGGCGTTTGGCACGATGATACCGGCGTTTTTCAGCCCCATCATGGCGATAAACAGGCCGATACCGGCGGTGATACCCACGCGCAGGCTGAGCGGAATGTTGGCAATCATCCAGTAACGCACGCGCAGCAGCGTGAGGATCAGCAGACCCAGCGCGCCCCAGAAAATCGCGCCCATACCAATCTGCCACGAATAACCCATGGCACCGACCACCACAAAGGCGAAGAAGGCGTTCAGGCCCATCGCCGGCGCCAGCGCCACGGGCAGATTCGCCACCAGCCCCATCAGAATGCTGCCGAACGCGGCAATCAAGCAGGTAGTAACAAACACTGCCTGCGTATCCATGCCCGCCACACCAAGAATTTGCGGGTTAACGAAAACGATGTACACCATCGTCAGGAAAGTCGTGCAACCGGCAATCACTTCGGTGCGCACTGTAGTTCCGTGTTCCTGCAGTTTGAAAATGCGCTGCAAAAGGCCCTGATTAGTCATTCCACTGTTCCGCTAAAAAATTTATCGCCGCGTATCCTATAGAGTTTAGCGCGGCAAAACACTGATTTTTCGCAACCGGTTGCTCAGGGTCGCTTTCTGCGCTCAGTGCGCTAGAGTGTCAGCTTATTGTTTAACAAAAGGATGATGTGCGATGTCGGTTGAATGTATTTTTTTTGATTGCGACGGCACGCTGGTCGACAGCGAAGTGATCTGTACGCAAGCTTACGTCAACACCTTTGCCCGCTACGGTATTGAACGCTCTCTGCAGCAGATGTTTGAGCAGTATAAAGGGGTGAAGCTCTACGACATCATCCGCGATGTGGCGGCAGAACATCAGGTTGAATTGCCGCTCGAAGAGGTGGAAACCGCCTATCGTGCCGAAGTGGCTAGATTGTTTGATCTCGATTTAAAGCCGATTGCCGGTGCCAAAGCCCTGGTGGAAAGTGTCAAAGTGAAGATGTGCGTGGTTTCCAACGGCACGGTGAAGAAGATGCAACATTCGCTGGGATTGACCGGCATGCTGCCGTATCTCGATGGCAAGCTGTACAGCGGTTATGACATTAACCACTGGAAGCCGGATCCGGAATTGATGTACCACGCCGCCGAGCAGATGCAGGTGCCGATTGAGAAGTGCATTCTGGTGGATGATTCCGAGGCTGGCGCGCGCGCGGGGATCGCCGCCGGGATTCCGGTGTTTTACTACTGCGCCGATGCGCACAATCCTGAATTAGATCATCCGCTGGTGACGCGCTTTGATGATATGGCGCAGTTGCCAGATCTGTGGCGTGCACGTGGCTGGGATTTGGTGAAATAAGGTGCGGTATTCAGCAGGTCGGCATAAATGCCGACCCTACGTTCGTTCAGGTGTAGGGTCGCCATTAATGGCGACCACAAACTTAACCAATCGCGCCTAACGAATCCTCGTTGCTCTGCTTCTTCGGCAGCAGGAACAGCGTGGCGGCGATAT
>NZ_DAMBSA010000552.1:0-2350 GCF_032054795.1 Pantoea sp. CTOTU49201 | reverse complement strand
GCACACTATGCGCAGCCGCTGACGCTGGGACAACTGGCAGCGCTGGCGAGTATGAGCGTGCCCACCTTCCACACCCATTTCAAAAGCATCACCAATCAGCCGCCGATGCAGTATGTGAAGTCAGTACGATTGCATCAGGCGCGCATGTTGATGGTGCGTCAGGAGATGACGGCGGCAGCGGCTAGCCACGCGGTGGGCTATGAAAGCGCTTCGCAGTTTAATCGCGAGTTCAAACGTTTGTTTGGTTTACCGCCGGCCGAAGAGATCAAACGCATGCAGCGTAACTTTGCCGTGCCGCCGGCGCATCAGGCATCGCTGTTCGTTTCCTCACATTAACGCCAGTCTATGCTATAAATGATAACCATTATCATTTTTGGCGTGAGGCACAGGATGCAGTCAGCACAGGAAAATGCGTTAAGCGCGGATTGTTGTATCGTTGGCGGCGGTCCGGCGGGATTGATGTTGGGCTATTTACTGGCGCGCGCGGGTTTACGCGCCGTGGTAATCGAGAAACACCCCGACTTTCTGCGCGATTTTCGCGGCGACACCATTCATCCCTCAACGTTGGAGATCATGCGTCAACTGGGCTTGCTGGATGAGCTGCTTACCTTGCCGCATCAACGCGCGGAGAAGCTGCAAGCGGAAGTGGCTGGCAAAGAGATCACCATGGCAGATTTCTCACGTCTGCCGGTTCAGTGTCGCTTTATCGCCTTTATGCCGCAGTGGGATTTCCTCAACTTTCTCGCTAAAAAAGCCTCTGAATTTCCGGGATTTACCCTGCTGCAATCCACTGCATTTGACGACTTCGTTTATGAGGATGGCGCAATCAGCGGCGTGCAAACGTTACAGGGTAACGAGAATCAGGTCATTCGCACTTCGTTAGTGATAGGTGCAGATGGCCGCAATTCGCAGGTCAAAGCCAAAGCCGGACTCACCGGAAAAAGCTTTGGTGCGCCACGCGATGTGTTGTGGTTCCGGCTGGAGAAACATCCCGACGATCCGCAACTGGGCATGGGCCACAAAGGGCCGAAGCAGAACTTCATTGTCATTGATCGCGGTGATTACTGGCAGTGCGGTTACACCATCCAGAAAAATCAGTTCGACGAGTTAAAACTGGCGGGTTTGGACGCGCTGAAAAGCACCATGGCGCAGGTGGCACCGTTCAGCGCAGAGCGCATGGCGGAAGTCGATGAGTGGGACAAACTCAAGCTATTGTCGATTCGCATCGACCGCCTCGATCACTGGATGAAACCCGGCGTGCTCTGTATCGGCGATGCTGCGCATGCGATGTCGCCGATTGGCGGCGTTGGGGTTAACCTGGCTATTCAGGATGCGGTAGCCGCAGCCAATATGCTGACCAAACCGCTGCAGCAGGGCAAGGTTGCCTTGCACAATCTGCAAAAAGTGCAGCAGCGCCGCCAGTTCCCAACGGTCGCCACCCAATTTCTGCAAATCAAAATGAGCAGCAACAAACGCAAACGCACCACACCGAGCAAAGTGCCACAGATGATCAGCCGCTTTCCGTTCCTGCGCCATCTGTTTGGCCGCTTAATTGGCCTCGGATTCCGCACCGAAAAGCCGCGTTATTTATAACCGGCAAAAAAAAGCCCGCTAAGCGCGGGCCAGGTAAACGTTACCAATCTGAAATTCTCGTAGCAACGCATTGCTGTGTGTTGCGTCGCTATAGTAGCAACAGATCGCGATTTGTGCAGGAAATGATCAATGAGTAAATTTTGTGCTAAGGATTAGCATTACGCTTTCCGCACGCGCGTTGACCACCAGCACATTAGCGATCCGAGGCTAACCATCGCGGTGCCTTGCCAAAAGGCGACGGTCAGATGCGAGCGCAGAATATAGGCGGCGAGAAGCGAGGAGATGATCGGAATGAAGTAAGACGCGGCGGCCAAAATGGTGACGTTGCCATGCAGAATGCCGACATTCCATGCGGCATAGCCAAAGCCCATCGCCATCGCCGCTAGCGCCAGACTGATGCAAACCCCAACGGATAATACAAACGGCGGCTGTGGCGAGAGCAAAAACTTCAGCCAAAGCGTCAGCGCGGTCAGGATAAAGAACAGCGTTATGCCATTGCTGCCGTTAGCAATTTTTTTGGTTACCACACAATATACCGCCCAGATAACCGCGCCGCTTAATGCCAGGCCGTAACTCAACGGATTATCCATCACGTTATTGGCGATTTCGCTGAATGAAAAAGCCTGATCGCCGCCTAATACGCGACAAATGCCCGCAACCGCCAGCATCACGCCCGGAATAATCAGCGGATGGGTTTTTTGCCGATTCACTATCACCGCTAAAACAATGGTCAAACTTGCCCACAGATAATTGACCA
>NZ_DAMBSA010000551.1:0-2356 GCF_032054795.1 Pantoea sp. CTOTU49201 | reverse complement strand
TTCAGCTGATCATGGAACGTCTGCCGGCCACGCTGGAACTGGTGTTTGTGTCGGTGGTGATGGCGATGGCCATCGGCTTTCCGCTCGGGGTTTGGTCGGCCATCAGCCGCAACAAACTGCTAAAAGAGGGCGTGCAAATACTGTCGCTGATTGGCGTTTCGCTGCCGTGGTTTCTCACCGGCATCATCCTGATTATCGTGTTTTCGGTGTGGCTCGGCTTGTTTCCCTCCAGCGGTCGCGGTGAAGTGGTGAAAATTGGCTTCTGGAGCACCGGCTTTCTTACCGCATCCGGTTGGCACTCAATCGTGCTGCCGGCGCTTTCGCTCGGTTTGTCGATGGTGACCATCATCATGCGTCTGATTCGCACCGAGATGCTGGAAGTGATGAAGTCCGATTACGTCAAATTTGCCCGCGCGCGCGGCATTGAAAACTATCGCATCTGGTTTCGTCATGCGCTGAAGAACGCGCTGCTGCCGGTGGTAACGGTAATTGGTTTACAGATTGGCGGTTTGATTGCCTTCGCCATTGTGATTGAAACCGTCTTCCAGTGGCCAGGCATGGGCTTGCTGCTGATTCAGTCGATCAACTTCGTCGATGTACCGGTTCTTTCCGGATATCTGCTGTTTACCGCCCTGATTTTTATCGTGATCAACACGCTGGTTGATCTGTTGTATTACCTGATCGACCCGCGCATGCGGGCTCAGTAAGGAGTTGCCATGATTAACGATAATGTCCCGTTACGCCGTCGTACTCGCCTGGCTCAGCAATGGCGCGCCTTTACCGATAGCGATCTGCTGTGGCTGTTCTGGCGCAGCAAAAGCACGGTGGTGGCCTTCACCTGCTGCCTGCTGATTTTGCTCTGCTCGCTGACCAGCCACTGGATTGCGCCACACAACGTGTTCGATACCACCACGTTTGACCTGATGGATTCGGAATTGCCGCCATCGTGGATGAGCGGAGGTGACGCGCGTTTCTGGCTGGGAACCGATGTGCAGGGGCGCGATATTCTGTCGCTGATGCTCTACGGCCTGAATATCTCGCTGATTATTGGCGGGATCAGCGTGCTGTTATCGGTGGTGCTCGGTGTGGCGCTGGGCGTGTTAAGCGGCTATTTCGGTGGCTTGGTGGACACGCTGATCATGCGTTTTGCCGATGCGATGCTGAGCATTCCCACCATTATGTTCACGCTGCTGGTCAGCGGCGTGGCGCGCGTGGTGATCCCCAAAGAGCTGATGGGGCACTTCGCGCCAGCTATCCTCACCGGCGCTATTGCGTTAACCGGCTGGATGCAATACGCCCGCACGGTGCGCGGCTTGACCATGCTGGAGAAAGGGCGCGAATACGTGATGGCTTCGCGTATCAGCGGCGCCAATCATCTGCACATTATGCTGCGCCATATCGTGCCGAACGTGCTGCGTCCAGTGCTGGTGATGGCAACGCTGCATCTTGGCGTGGCGATTCTGACCGAAGCGACGCTCTCGTTTCTTGGCGTTGGCATGCCGCCGGATCAACCTTCGCTGGGCACCTTAATCAATGAAGGCAATCAGTATCTGTTCTCCGGACAGTGGTGGATTGTGGCTTTCCCTGCCGCGCTGCTGGTGATCCTTTCTCTCTCTTTCAACATGCTGGGCGATTGGTTGCTGGACGCCCTTAACCCGAAATTACGTTAGGAGCCTCAGGATGCAGCCAGCCAACCAGACGTTACTGGACGTCAGAGATCTCAGCATTGAGTTTCTCCATCGCAAGGGCAATTTGCAGGCGATACACCATCTGTCGCTCAGCATGCAACCGGGAGAAGTCCTCGGCATGGTCGGCGAATCCGGCGCGGGGAAATCGCTGACCGGCGCGGCTATCAGCGGCCTGTTACAGGAGCCCGGCCGCGTTAAGAACGGTGAGATTTGGTTTCAGGGCCAGCGTATTGATAACCTCGATGACGATGCGCGTCGCCAACTGCGCGGCAAAGCCATCAGCTGTATTTTTCAGGATCCGCTCACCAGCCTCAATCCGGTGCTGACCATCGGCCAGCAACTGACTGAAACCATCCGCACCCATTTACCCCTCTCGGCGGCGCAAGCCAGTGAACGCGCCATCAACCTGCTCACCGAAGTGGGGATGAGCAGCCCGGCGCATGCATCAATATCCGCATCAGCTTTCCGGCGGCATGCGGCAACGTGTGGTGATTGCGCTGGCGCTGTGCGTGGATCCGCAGTTGGTGATCGCCGATGAGCCCACCACCGCGTTGGATGTGTCAGTTCAGGCGCAAGTATTACGCGTGCTCAAGCGTCTCTGTCAGCAGCACGGCACCGCAGTAATGCTGATCATCCATGATATGGGCGTGGTGGCAGAAGTGTGCTCG
>NZ_DAMBSA010000550.1:0-2359 GCF_032054795.1 Pantoea sp. CTOTU49201 | reverse complement strand
CCATCCTCTTCCAGCGGCAGCCACGGCATCTCTTTCTGCAGAAATGCAGTAAACATGCCGGTGCCTGCTTTACGGTTGTTGTTGGTTTCAGGCTCGTAAACGCGGACGCGTTCCAATCCACAGCTTGGCGATTTGGCACACAAAATGTAGCCGCACAGATGATGCAGCGACTTGACCCGCTCAGCGGACCAGCGCTGCATCTCTTCTGTCACCTCTTCGCCGCCATCTTTACTGAAACAGAGATGGATATTTTCATCGCTCTCTTTTACCAGCCGCAAAGCCGGACGGGGCGTCGGTAAGCCAATCGCCATTTCGGGGCATACAGGTTCAAAGCGCACAAATGGCACGAGTTCGTCCGTGGCGAAGGCAAAACGTTTGTGGCCGCCATCAAATCGGACGTTATCTCCGAGCAGGCAAGCGCTGATACCAACAGGAATTTTCTCGCTCATACTTGTACAACCTCAGAAATCTTGTAGAGGTTTTAAGTGTAGCTGAAATGCGCGGGGATAACAGCGCTAACGCGCGGTGGGCGTGAATTTATCGATAAAAAAACCCGGCGCTTCGCGGGAAGTCGCCGGGTTAATACTGCGCTGAAATCGCTTACCAGTGAATACCGGCAGCCGCTTCCGACTGCGCTAGCCAGACCGGTTTAGTGCTGGTTTTGCACCACATACGATGCAGGTAACTGTACAAACGCGCGCGATCCGAGCGGAATAACATCACTGGCAGCGCCAGTAAACCGATTGCTACCACCAGCACGCGGCGCAGTACGATTTTATACAGTGGATATGCTCGATCCATTTTTTGGCCCCCTTGTGGTAAACATTACGTTGAAATGTGATCTGGTTCAGATATTACCCGTTGTTGTGTAATTTTACTACTCATCCGACCACTTTATTTGCGCTTTTTTTCAGCAATTCGTGTGGTGATGAAAGTTAGTTACAAAATTGTGAATTAAACGATCTCTTCAAGTTAAAAACTTCGTGACGGACGCCGGGCCGCTTTATTGCTAAAGTGATGCGTTAACTTTTTTGCCGCTGGAGGCAGCGTGACGACCATCTTGATAGTGGAAGATGAAAAAGAGATTCGCCGTTTCGTACGCCTGGCGCTGGAGAGCGAAGGCCTGAAAATTGTGGAAGCAGAGCAACTGCAGCGCGGCCTGATTGAAGCGGCGACGCGTAAGCCCGATCTGGTGATCCTCGATCTCGGCTTGCCGGATGGTGATGGCAATGATTTTATTCGTGAAGTGCGCCAGTGGAGCAGCATGCCAGTGATTGTGCTGTCTGCGCGTAGCGATGAACAGGATAAGATTGATGCGCTGGATGCTGGTGCGGATGATTATCTCACCAAACCGTTTGGCATTGGTGAACTGCTGGCGCGTGTGCGTGTGGCGCTGCGTCGTCATCAAAGCAGCCAGCCTGAACCGATTGTGAAATTTGGCGAAGTGAGCGTTGATTTGGCGGCACGGCGCGTGCTGCGCAACCAACAGGAAGTGCATTTGACGCCGACCGAATTTCGTCTGCTGAGCTTGCTACTGAATAATGCCGGAAAAGTGCTGACTCAGCGTCAGTTGCTGAATCAAGTTTGGGGCCCAAATGCGGTGGAGCACAGCCACTATTTGCGCATTTATATGGGCCACTTGCGGCAGAAGCTGGAAGCGAATCCCACGCAGCCCAGCCATTTGCTGACCGAAACCGGCATCGGCTATCGATTTATGCCATAAAAAAGGCCGCTAAGCGGCCTTTTCTCTTCACTGCCCTATCAGGCGTTTTTCAGCACTTCGCTAACAATCTCAACCGCTTCTTTCTCGATTTGCTGACGATGTTCAGCACCCAGGAAGCTTTCACAGTAGATTTTGTAAGCGTCTTCGGTACCTGATGGACGCGCGGCAAACCAGCCGTTTTCCGTCATCACTTTCAGACCACCAATCGACGCACCGTTACCCGGCGCGGCAGTCAGGCGTGCGGTGATTGGATCACCCGCCAGCGTATCTGCGCTCACCATTTCTGGTGACAGCTTAGACAGCGCCGCTTTCTGTGCCGAAGTCGCCGGAGCCTGCAGACGGTTATAGCTTGGCGCACCAAAGCGCTCTGCCAGCTCGTCATAATGCTGCTGCGGGTTCTTGCCGGTGACCGCTGTGATTTCAGCGGCCAGTAGACACATAATGATGCCGTCTTTATCGGTTGACCAGGCTGAGCCATCGAAACGCAGGAAGGATGCGCCGGCGCTCTCTTCACCGCCGAAACCGAAGCTGCCATCGAACAAACCATCAACGAACCATTTGAAACCAACCGGTACTTCTACCAGCTTACGGCCAATGTCGTTGACGACGCGGTCGATCATCGCGCTGGAAACCAGA
>NZ_DAMBSA010000549.1:0-2372 GCF_032054795.1 Pantoea sp. CTOTU49201 | reverse complement strand
GCCAAAGTCGAATGGATTCTCGATGCCGATTGCGCCGAAATTGCGGCGGAGCACCCGTTTGTCACCACCTTCCAGCAGGGCGTTACCGATGCGGCACTCAATCCGCAACTGGCCGGATTTGGTGCGCATAGCGACATTGGTTTGCCGAGCACATTGGGGCAGACGCCAACGGTGAACTTTGGTCCCGGCGATCCGGCGATGTCGCATCAACCCAACGAACATGTCCCGATCGTCGATCTGGTAGCCTGCACCAAAGCCATCGCGTTGACGTTAGTGCGCTGGTGCGGCGTGGCATCGTAGGGTCGCCATTTATGGTGACCAGGTGCGCATAAATGCGCACCCTACAAAACCCGTTGCCTTGTAGGGCCGCCATTTATGGCGACCAGGTGCGCATTCCTATCCTTAGGCGATTTTCCTCGAGGTTTGCACGGCACTCGCTAGCTTCAGCGATTCCGCTGGCACCTGATGCGCGAACAGCTGCGTGGTCAAATAACTGCTGCCGCCGTCGGCAAGCAACACCACAATACGCTTGCCGCGATTTTCTGGTCGCGCCGCGACCTGTTGTGCCGCCCACAACACCGCGCCGGACGAATCACCAACCAGCACGCCTTCGCTCAGCGCTAGCTGGCGCGCCGCCGCATACGCCTGCCAGGTTTCGACCGCGATCACCTCATCGTAAACGCGGTGATCGAGATTGGCAGGAATGCGCTCCGGCGTCTGATTGCTAAACGCATGTACGCCGGTGATCTCCAGCGGATCGGGACGCAGTTCGCTCGGCTGTGAACCCACGCCCGGCTCGACGGCGATCACCTGCAAACCCGGATGCTGCTGTTTGAGATAGCGTCCGGTGCCGGAGAGCGTGCCGCCTGTGCCGACGGCGGCGATAAAGATATCCAGCTCGCCGCCGCTGTCGCGCCAGATCTCTGGTCCGGTGGTGCGTTCATGCACCGCCGGATTGGCCGGATTATCCAGCTGCAGCAGAAAATGCACTTCAGGTTCCGCTGCGGTGACCTGCTCGGCCAGCCATTTGGTGGCGGCAACGAAATCGCCGTTGCTGGCGTCGTAGAACTCTTTGAAGCCTGCAATGGTGCTGAACGGCACCACTTCGGCGCCGTACGCTTGAATAATCTGGCTGCGTTCGATGCTAACGAAATCATTGATGTAAACGCGGAACTTGTAGCCTTTGGCCGCCGCTATTGCCGCTAAACCAATGCCGGTGTTGCCGCTGGTGGTTTCAACCAATGTATCGCCGGGCTGGATAATGCCGTTGCGTTCAGCGGCTTCAATCATGCTGAGGGCGATGCGATCTTTGACGCTGTGATTGGGATTAAACAGTTCGAGTTTAGCGACCAAATCCGCCTGAATCTCTTGCTGCTGCGCGTAGCGTGACAGGCGCAGCAGCGGCGTGTTGCCAATCAGTTCGGTGATAGAAGCAGAAATTTTTGCAGCCATAATCGACCTCATGTGTGGGGGCGGTCGCCATGAATGGCGACCCTACGAATTACCATTTCACCGCGCTGCGCTGCCATGACAGCAGGCGATCGCGCACCAGGAACAGCAGGGAGATCAGCGAAGAGAACAGCAGCGCCATCACAATCAGCGCGGCGTACATATTGGCGTAAGCCGCCCAGCCTTGCGCCCACTGCAAATACCAGCCGAGCCCGGACTTCACGCCCATCATCTCCGCCGCCACCAGCACCGAGAACGACGCGCCCAAACCCATAAACAGGCCGACAAACAGGTGCGGCAGCGCGGCAGGTACCGCTACGCGCAACACGAGGAACAGCGAATTGGCACCCAGCGTGCGCGCCACATCGTAATAACGCGTATCAACGCTGGAAACGCCCGACCAGGTCAGCACCGTCACCGGGAACCAGGTCGCCAGCGCGATGAGAAATACCGCTGCCGAGAAGCTCGACGGGAAGAAGTAGAGCGACAGCGGCAGCAGTGCAGTCGAAGGCACCGGGCCGAGGAAACGCAGAATCGGATGCACCCAGTAACCCAAGCCGCGTGACCAGCCAATCGCCACGCCGGTAACAAAGCCGACCACGCTGCCATAGATAAAGCCGAAAGCCAGCAGACGCAGCGAATTGAGCACGCTATCCAGCAGGCGCAGCCAGTCGATGGCGTAGGCTTCTACCAGCGCGCGCGGCGGGGCGAAAAAGGGCGCGGGCAGCAGCGCCAGTTTGCCGGTGACGGTTTCCCACAGGCCAATCAGCAGCGCCAGCACAATCAGCCACGGACCGCTGCGCTTGAGCGGCGCGAGTAGCGTTAATCGCGGGAACAGGCCTGAGGCAATCGCTAGTCCGCTGAGAATGAGCGCGATGGCGGCGAACAACTCATGCGTTTCATTCACAAAGCGCGGGGCGGCA
>NZ_DAMBSA010000548.1:0-2395 GCF_032054795.1 Pantoea sp. CTOTU49201 | reverse complement strand
ACCCAGGCACATTGGACAAGGGCTGGCGAGAATATAAATGTCGCAATCGGTGAGATTTTCGCTGCCGGTTTCGCGGCAGGCTTCGCGAATGGCCAGAATTTCAGCATGGGCAGTGGGATCGTTGGTTTGAGCCACGCGGTTTGCGCTTTCAGCGATCACCTTGCCATCACGAACAATGACCGTCGCAAACGGGCGACCGCCCTCTTCAACATTATTCATGGCTAAATCGATGGTGCGTTGTACAAAATCCATGCTTTCCTCGCTTATTTCCAATAAACCGGTCCATCAATAACGATAGATTTTTTAGCCTGGTTCAGTTTTTTAGAATGCGAAAGCGATGGTCAGGTTGAACGTATACGATTTAACCGTTGAGTGAGTAAGATTTTATTTCAGATAGCGGCGTTGCTGAATATCCAGTAGGGCCGCCATTTATGGTGACCAGGTGCGCATTAATGCGCACCCTGGGAATTGTCAGGTCGCCATTAATGGCGACCCTACGTGATTCGGGCTGCCTGAATATTTAATAGCGTCGCGATATTCTCAAGCACCTCGCCGAGATGTCCGCGACCAATTGCGCAGTGATGTGCGGCACCGCCTTCACACCATAATTTTGTGAAGGCGCGCGCACTCAGCGCAAAGCGGTAATTACTTTTGGTATTACCGATATCGAGCGTTTCACCTGCCACGGCATCGCCTTCCGCGTATTGCAGCGTGACGTTGCCATCGCGATGCTCCACCACCGATAAAAATGTCACCGGTCCGTGGGCCACGTTCATCTGAATCGAAACCCCTTTCCCAGGTTTACCGTGATAGACCGGCAAAGGGACCAGCCGAACTTTCGCCGCCGACATGGCCGGATGCGCAGGCCCATCATGGCCCCATTGCACGGTGTCATCGCGGAAGTTGATGCCGTATGGCTCGGAAAAGGACCCGCCAGCCTTGAGAAGGCTAAGGATCTTCATCGCAATCACGTTTTTGACTTCACACTCACCGGCAACAGGAACGCCTCGGTTGGTCAGCAAGGTGTTACCGGCAATCACCGACGTGACGATATTTTCATGCGCTGAACCGGGTGCGCCTTCATAGTAATAAGCCAGCGCACCAAGCTTATGCCGATCGACCAACTTATCGAGCGCCACCGCTGTACTTAATGCGCGTTGGATCTCTACCTCTTCGCAGGCTGTATCGACATCCAGCACGCTGAAAAGCTCATCCCTTTTAGCGTTGGCTTCACTTTCTTCCAACTGACTGACAAGCGTGACTAACTCACAGAACTCAACGATTTTGAAACGCACGCCAAAGCGCCCGGAGAGATTGGTGATATCCGCATAGACATCGTACATGCCATTGTAATAGTGACCAGCGATGCCAATTTGCGTGCGCTTAAGTGAACGCACCACGGATGCAGCGCTGAGCCAGTTTGCGATCTGCCGCCATGCCACATCGTCATCCAGATAGCCCACAACCAGCTGATGCTGAATGCCGGTTCGCTGGAATACATTAACTAATTCTGGTGCCGTACAGGCCTGACAGTGCGCCAGCCATTGGCCAGTGCGATCTTCGCGCTTGGTAAGTAGATTGATTTGCTGACAAGGCACAGATATTTCCGGCTGCAAAGCCAATATCAGAACCGGCTTATTCAGGCTTTGCACCAGCGGAAGCACGGTAGAACTTAGCGCATAGGTGGTGATGTATAACACTACAACGTCAACATTCTCCTTAGAGAACAATTGCGTCGCCTGCTCGGTTTTCTCACTGTTATCAATCAGGCCGGCATCCACAACCTCAACGTTGTAACGTTGCAGCCGCCCGGATACCACAGCAAGGTAGCGCTCAAG
Source organism: Pantoea sp. CTOTU49201 (assembly GCF_032054795.1). Classification (NCBI taxonomy): domain Bacteria; kingdom Pseudomonadati; phylum Pseudomonadota; class Gammaproteobacteria; order Enterobacterales; family Erwiniaceae; genus Pantoea; species Pantoea sp. CTOTU49201. The sequence goes on along the minus strand of NZ_DAMBSA010000548.1, from coordinate 557 downwards.
TTGCTCCTTAAGCCCGGCAAACTGTGGCCAGTAGGTTTCAAGCCCGATACCAAATAGTCCGACTTTAATGTTGTCCACAACCATTCCTCGCACTGGAAAGAGAAGCTTTCCATTGTGCGAATTTATCGTTGGGAAACCTGTGTCATTCTGACAAGCAAAAGCCATTCATGGCAGGAGACCAATAATCAGCCTGCAATGGCTCGCAGATTTTTACATCCCACGTTGGTTGTGCAAATAGCCCGGCAGAATTTCAAGTTCTGTTTGGTGATTTATCCGCGAAGAAGCTGTGTTTCTGGCTAAAGGCGCGATTTCTCGCAGCTTCATTTCACGGTTTACTTTTGGCAGCCACTCTTCGAACTGTTTAGCGTAGGAATCCGCCAGATGTTGATCATGGGTGCGCCCCACGAAAAGCTTACTTTTAGCGAGACGGGAAATATCCGTGGCATATATTTCGTAAAGATCGCCGCACTGTTGAATTTCAATCGCGGTGAAATGCATATTTGGCCAGAAACTCACTTTTGCTGAAAAATTGCTGTAATTCATAAAATATCACTTAT
>NZ_DAMBSA010000547.1:0-2400 GCF_032054795.1 Pantoea sp. CTOTU49201 | reverse complement strand
GCACAATTATCCAAGCCGCAATAGGTATGTTATTCTTTTTTCAGCTAAAGTTATGCACAACGCACGTAGTAATGCGGATCTAAAAGGAAGCGAATGTTAAAAATCATTCAGCGCACCACTTTAGGGGCGTTTTTATTGTTGCTCATGCCGTTGGGCGTATGGATATCCAACTGGCAATGGCAACCAGGGGAAAGTGGCAATCTACTTCGCGTGTTGTTTTGGATGACGGAAACCGTCACCAATCCGTGGGGCATTCTCACCAGTATCATCCTCAGCGCCTGGGTGTTGTGGTGTTTACGCTTTCGGCTTAAACCCGCGATTCTGCTCATCCTTATTATGAACGGCGCAATTCTTGCCGGTCAGTACACCAAATCCACAATCAAAGAGCAGGTGCAGGAACCGCGCCCGTATGTCATCTGGCTAGAAAAAAGTCATGGCATTAACGGTGATGAGTTTTATCAGCTGCATCGTCAGCAGCGTGGCGAAATGGTCGCAACTTTGCTGGCCAACGATACCCAGCTGCCGCAATGGTTGAAGAATCACTGGGCGTTTGAAACCGGCTATGCGTTCCCGTCTGGGCACACCATGTTTGCCGCCAGCTGGGCGCTGTTAGCAATCGGCTTATTATGGCCGCGCCGCCATTTCGCCACGGTTGCTGTATTATTTGTTTGGGCTACCGCGGTGATGGGCAGCCGGTTAGTGTTAGGAATGCACTGGCCGCGTGATTTAGTGATGGCAACGCTGATATCCTGGTTGTTGGTCACCGTTGCCACTTTACTTGCGCAGCGTTTCTGCGGCCCGCTCACCATCCCGCCGGAAGAGCATCGTGAGATCGCGCAACGTGATGATGGATTGTAATTACGCTATTCGTCCCCATATGATTGATTGTGCTTGCAGAAAAAAGCGCTATCAGATGTGGGGATAAGCAGCATCGACGGCGGTTTTTTGGCATACTTCTATTGGATAACCTCTCGACAGGACGCATTGTGAAATATTTGCTTATTTTTCTCGTGGTATTGGTCATTTTCATCATCTCCGTCACGCTCGGAGCGCATAACGACCAAGTCATCACCTTTAACTATCTGCTAGCGCAGGGCGAATTCCGCATTTCAACACTGCTCGCCAGCTTGTTTGGCGCTGGATTCCTGCTGGGATGGGCAATTTGTGGCCTGTTCTGGTTACGCTTACGGGTTTCGCTGGCTAATGCGCAGCGTAAAGTTAAACGTATGCAGGCACAGAATGAACAATCAACCGCAGTGACCACATCACCAACTGCCAGCCGTCGGGATTAATTTTCGATGCTTGAATTGCTGTTTCTGCTTCTTCCTGTTGCTGCGGCGTATGGCTGGTATATGGGCCGCCGCAGTGCACATCAGGATAAGCAACAGGAAGCGAACCGCCTGTCGCGTGATTATGTGACTGGGGTTAATTTCCTGCTCTCCAATCAACAGGACAAAGCGGTTGATCTCTTTCTCGACATGTTGAAAGAGGACAGCGGCACGGTTGAAGCACATCTGACGCTCGGCAACCTGTTCCGTTCGCGCGGTGAAGTTGATCGCGCCATTCGCATTCACCAATCTTTGATGGAAAGCGCGTCGCTCAGCTACGAGCAGCGCTTACTGGCGATCCAGCAACTCGGGCGTGATTACATGGCGGCGGGATTGTACGATCGTGCCGAAGATATGTTCGGGCAACTAGTGGAAGAGACCGATTTCCGTATCGGTGCGCTCCAGCAATTGTTGTTGATTCATCAGGCAACCAGCGACTGGCAAAAAGCCATCGAAGTGGCGGAAAAGTTGGTTAAGCTCGGCAAAGACAAACAGAAAGGCGAAATTGCCCATTTCTACTGTGAGCTGGCGTTGCAGGCATTAAGCAGCGACGACCTTGATCGGGCGATGAGTTTGTTGAAGAAGGGCGAGTCAGCCGATCATCAAAGTGCGCGCGTCTCCATCATGATGGGCCGCATTTTGATGGAGCAGGGCGAGTATGCGAAAGCCGCCAGCCGACTGCAGCGCGTACTCGAGCAGGATAAAGAGCTGGTGAGTGAAACCTTACCGATGCTGGAAACCTGCTATCAGCGGCTGAACCAGCCTGAAAACTGGGCGCAATTCTTACAACGCTGTGTCGATGAAAATACCGGCGCCGCAGCAGAGCTTTATCTCTCCGATATTCTCGAGCAGCAGCAGGGCCCGGAAGCGGCACAGCTGTATATCAATCGCCAGTTACAACGTCATCCAACCATGCGCGTGTTCCATCGTTTAATGGACTACCACTTACACGAAGCGGAAGACGGACGCGCGAAAGAGAGCTTGATGGTGCTGCGCGATATGGTTGGTGAGCAAATCCGCACTAAGCCGCGTTATCGTTGCCAAAAGTGTGGCTTCACTGCGCATGCACTTT
>NZ_DAMBSA010000546.1:282-2410 GCF_032054795.1 Pantoea sp. CTOTU49201 | reverse complement strand
AGCGACGCGTCTGCCCGGTATCATGCCACCGTTAGACGACCAGGAAGCGCTGGAATGCGCCGCTATCGCCAGTCTGGTAAGCAGCGGCAATCTCCATCATCAGTGGCGCAAACGGCCGTTCAGAGCGCCTCATCACAGTGCATCACTGTATGCGTTGGTTGGTGGCGGTTCATTGCCACGGCCTGGGGAAATATCTTTGGCACACAACGGTGTGTTATTCCTCGATGAACTGCCCGAGTTTGAGCGCAGAACGCTGGATGCGTTGCGCGAACCAATTGAATCCGGGGAAATCGCCATTTCACGCACGCGCGCTAAAGTGACTTATCCCGCTCGCTTTCAATTGATTGGCGCAATGAATCCTAGCCCGACCGGGCATTATCAGGGCAATCATAATCGCTCATCACCTCAGCAGGTGTTGCGCTATCTCAATCGCCTATCAGGGCCCTTTCTCGATCGCTTTGATTTATCGTTAGAAGTTCCACTTCTTCCGAGCGGATCGCTAAGTAAGAAGCAACAAGTCAGCGAAAGTAGCGCTGAAGTTTTAACTCGCGTCCTTGCCGCGCGACAGATTCAAACAGCACGCAGCGGAAAAGTGAATGCTCATCTATCAAACCCGGAGATTTTACGTTGGTGTCCATTGAAGCAGCAGGATGCTGAATGGCTGGAAGAGGTGTTGAATTCGTTGGGGCTTTCAGTACGCGCCTGGCAGCGGATTTTAAAGGTGGCGAGGACAATCGCTGATTTAGCAGGTGAAGTGCAGATTACCCGGGGTCATTTGCAGGAAGCAGTGGGATATCGCAGCATCGACCGCTTAATGATCTATCTGCACAAAACTCTGGAATAAAAAACGGGGCTTATATAAGCCCCGCTATTCTTAATCATCGCTATCGCTAAAATCTTCCACCGTGTCCATCTGCGGCTTGCCGCCAGATAGCGTATGGAAACGCTTAGGTCGCTTAATACGTGCGGTATATTTCGACCATACACGTTCAGCTTCCGTTTGCGGCTCACGAAGACCACGACATACTTCTAAAAATGAACGCTCTTCTTCTGTAATGGGTTCACGCTTAGCGAGATCCAGTTCATTAAAGGCGTAACCGTGGCGCTCCAGAAGCTGAGCTTCTTTAATGGTGAAATCACCATGACGCGAAAAACCACGTGGGTAATGTTTGTTATCAAAGAAACGATTCGTTGTTGCGAAGCTATCCGCCATTTTACACGCTCCTGACTCTCATATGGCCGTGCTATTTATGGCGCGGAGTATTAGATAGGCTTGACAGAGTGTAAAACAAAACATTTAAATCAGTACGACAAACAATTTTTGGGAGAATGCAGTGGATACGGAATTACTGAAAACTTTCCTCGAAGTGAGCAGAACACGCCATTTCGGGCGTGCTGCTGAAGCGCTTTACCTCACGCAATCTGCCGTTAGTTTTCGCATTCGTCAGCTGGAAAATCAGCTGGGCGTAAACCTTTTTACTCGTCACCGTAATAACATCCGGCTGACTTCAGCGGGCGAGCGTTTATTGCCCTATGCCGAAAGCTTGATGAGTACCTGGCTGATGGCCAAAAAGGAAGTCTCACATACACAACAGCATCATGAGCTTTCGATAGGAGGTAGTGCATCCCTTTGGGAGGCTTACTTAACTCCTTGGTTACAAACACTTTATGAGAATCGCGAAAGCCTTCATCTTGAGGCACGTATCGCCCAGCGACACTTGCTGGTTAAGCAGTTGCATGAACGTCAGTTGGACCTATTGATCACGACCGAAGCACCAAAAATGGATGAGTTAACTAGCCAACAAATAGGCCATATTTCGCTCGCATTATTCCGGGCGCGCAAAACTGAGAAGCGTGAGAAATATGACTATATCAAGCTGGAATGGGGCGCAGATTTTCATCAGCATGAAAGTTACCTATCTAGTGATGATGTCCCCGTATTAACCACGACATCGGCACATTTAACGCGCGAATTACTGCACACCACCGGTGCTTGTGCGTTTTTACCTGATTTTTGGCACGGCATTTATAGTGATTTGATGGTTATTCCAGATACACCCGTCGCCGTGCGACCGTTATATGCGGTGTGGCTGAAGAATAGCGATCAGCAAAGTCACATTCGTCAGCT
>NZ_DAMBSA010000546.1:0-272 GCF_032054795.1 Pantoea sp. CTOTU49201 | reverse complement strand
TGCTTAAATATCCGGTTTTGACACAATAAGATAATAAATGAGGCAGTTTGAGTGGATTGCAGTGAAACTCAAACTCATTTCACTGCCAAATTTTGGACAAAAAAAATCCTTTGCCGAAGCAAAGGATTATTTTCTGGCAGGGGCGGAGGGACTCGAACCCCCAACACCCGGTTTTGGAGACCGGTGCTCTACCAATTGAACTACGCCCCTAATTAGGGTGGCGGAACGGACGGGGCTCGAACCCGCGACCCCCTGCGTGACAGGCAGGTATT
>NZ_DAMBSA010000545.1:0-2414 GCF_032054795.1 Pantoea sp. CTOTU49201 | reverse complement strand
AATGACAACGGCGACTCAGGTCGCCGTTTTTGTTTTAGCGCGTGATACCAAGCCGCGGAATTTCAATCTTTGGACAGCGATCCATCACGACGGTCATACCCGCGTCCTGCGCCAGCACCGCCGCTTGCTCATTAATCACGCCCAGCTGTAACCACAACGTGTCTGCACCGATGGCAATCGCTTCCTGCGCTACCCCCCACGCCGCTTCGGCATTGCGAAACACATCCACCATATCCACTTTTCCAGGAACATCCGCCAGCGTGGCATAAGCGGTTTGACCAAGAAGTTGTTGACCCGCCAGTTTAGGGCTCACTGGAATCACGTCGTATCCCTGATCGAGCAAGTATTTCATCACGCCATAGCTTGGGCGATCGGGGCGGTCGCTGGCGCCCACTAACGCGATACGTTTGGTTTTAGTCAGCACATCGCGAATCGTTTGATCATTCATCTTTTTTCTCCTGGTTCATTCGCTTAAGTGTAGATGGCATTGCGCATTAGGCTGCAACTGCCGGGCACGAGAACTTTGCGCAGCAGCACGAATAAATATGTAAAAATGTAAATTTACTGCCATAATGTAATACTTTGCTACACATAATCGATTTACCCCCTTCTGCCGGGAGTTGAAATGAAGCTGTCTTTAACTGCTACGGGTTTACTGCTGTTGCTCGTATCAGCCTCATGCCAGGCCATCACTCTCAAGCTCGATCCCGAGATCGAACTGCTGGTGCTGGACGGGCGTAAAATCTCAGGCTCACTGCTGAAAGGTGCTGGCAGCCTTGAGCTGGAGCGTGGGCAGCATCAGTTTCTGTTTCGTGTGGAAAAACCGGGCGCTGACGCCGCGCATTTTCAATCCGTGCCCATGATTGTCACCTTTAACGCCAATGCCCATTCAGTGGCGATTCGCTTGCCCGCACTCAATAATCGTCGCGAACGCACCACCTTCGACAAAACGCTCAACTTCCAGCTGATTGATGAACGCGGTATGGAGATCACCAGCCTGCGCGACCATTTGCCGAAGGAAAGTGATAACGATTTCGAAAAGGCGATGGTGAATTATAATCGTGATGCCCACGCCGCTTCGGTTCCACGTTTTGCCTTACATTCGCTCAGTGCCAGCGAGGCGCAGTTGAATATGGATTACGCCTGGCAGGACGTTAGCGATCTCCCCTCTTTGCAAGGCTGGTTCAAGCGTTTTGATGCCGCCACACGTCTGCGTTTTATTAGCTGGATGAAAACCTTACGCACAAGTTGATAGTGATGAAACGCCAGGGGTAAACTCCTGCATTAACACATAATGCATGAGAAGAAACAGGAAGCCCTATGGAGCAGACCGTTCGTACCCTTCAGGTTCAGAAACATATCGCCCTCGTTGCACACGATCACTGCAAAGCCTCGCTGCTGGAATGGGTGCAAATCAACCAAAGCACGCTGCAACAGCATGTGCTTTACGCTACCGGCACCACCGGCAATCTGATTAATCGTCATACTGGATTAGACGTAAACGCCATGCTGAGCGGCCCGATGGGCGGCGATCAGCAAGTGGGCGCGTTGATCTCGGAAGGCAAAATTGATGTGCTGATTTTCTTTTGGGATCCGCTGAATGCGGTGCCGCACGACCCGGATGTCAAAGCGCTGCTGCGCCTCGCCACGGTGTGGAATATCCCGGTGGCCAATAACCGCACCACCGCAGACTTTATTATTCAGTCACCGAAATTTGCCCAGCAGATTGAGATTCAGATTCCAGATTATCAGCGTTATCTCGCCGAACGTCTGAAACCCTAATCATCAGGCCTTACGACTTTGCGGCACACCTAACTCGCGCAGGTGTTCGACAAATACCGAAGGCCGATCTTTATCAAACATTAGCCATACCTGCTGGCGCGCGCGCGTCATCGCCACATACGCCAGCCGCCGCTCCTCCGCATCCGGGAAATCTTCCGGCTGCGGCAGCAAACCCTGTTCCATGATGGATTCTCGCGCTTCTGCCGGGAACCCGTCGCGTCCCTGATGCAGCCCCAGCACAATAACGAAATCCGCCTGTTGCCCTTTGCTGGCATGAATGGTCATAAAATCCAGCTTTAACTTTGGCCAGCGCGTTTTGGCTTTATCGAGGATTGCGGGGCGCAAATGGTGGTAACGCGCCAGCAGCAGCACGCGCTCATCGGGTTTGGCATAACCGCTCAGTTTATCGAACAGCGCTTCCAGTTGATCCTGTGGCAGCAAGGTCACCGATTTTTTATTGCCTTTGCTCAAGCTGTTCAACGGCTTGCGCAGCTGGTGCGGGTTTTGCTGCACAAAGCGATTGGCAATTTCACCAATGCGATCGTTAAAGCGATAAGTGGTATCCAGCACACAGCGATCGCAATCACAGAAATAGTGATGGAAAGCGGTGGTCAGGCTCATTTCAGCACCGC
>NZ_DAMBSA010000544.1:0-2417 GCF_032054795.1 Pantoea sp. CTOTU49201 | reverse complement strand
AAAGCGGTTGCCGCACGCGTGGCGATTGAGGCGGGTATCGCCGATTACTGGTTCAAATACACCGGCCTGAACGGTGCGATCGTCGGCATGACCACCTTTGGTGAGTCAGCGCCTGCGGATCAGCTGTTCAAAGAGTTTGGTTTCACCGTTGAGAACGTGGTTAAAACGGCGAAATCGATTCTGTGATTTGAGGTCGCCATAAATGGCGACCCTACACAGCGGGTATAAAGGGCGTCCCAACCGGGGCGCCCTTATTGTTTCACCACCTCCAACCTGAAACGGTTCAATTATTCCTGCAGTAATAATCCCGCAGTGCAGAATTTGTGACGTAGATCCAATATTCCGCCACTCACTTGATCGCAATCATTCCCGTTATTCCTCTCTTGCATTACTCTAGCTGAACCGTTTCAGTTGCGGGCAAGAACGTGCATCTTGCCGGTGCGGGCAGGCAATAATTCCCTGTACAAAACGGTGTGAAACGCTCAGGCTAATCGGCACGTTTTTCCGGGTGTTGTTGAAGGTAGAAATGACCGTTCGCGTAGCAATAAATGGTTTTGGTCGTATCGGGCGTAACGTATTGCGCGCTCTGTATGAAACCGGTCGCCGGGCTGAGATTACCGTGGTCGCCATTAACGAGCTGGCCGACGCAGCCGGGATGGCGCATCTGCTGAAGTACGACACCAGCCACGGCCGTTTTGCCTTTGATGTGCGCCAGGAGCGCGATCAGCTGTTTGTTGGCGACGACACCATTCGCATCCTGCATCAAGCGGAAATCGAAGTGTTGCCGTGGCGCGAACTGAATGTGGATATCGTGCTGGATTGCACCGGCGTGTACGGCAGCCGTGCTGATGGCGAAGCCCATTTGGCGGCAGGTGCGAAGAAAGTGTTGTTCTCGCATCCGGGCGGTAACGATCTCGATGCCACTGTCGTGTTTGGTGTTAACGAACAAGCTCTTAAACAAACTGACCGCATTGTCTCCAACGCATCCTGTACCACCAACTGCATTATTCCGGTGATCAAGTTGCTGGATGACGCCTTTGGCATTGAGTCGGGCACCGTGACCACCATTCATTCGGCGATGCACGATCAGCAGGTGATTGACGCCTATCACAGCGATCTGCGTCGTACCCGCGCCGCCAGCCAATCGATCATTCCGGTAGATACGCGTCTTGCTGCTGGCATTACCCGTATTTTTCCGAAATTTAACGATCGCTTTGAGGCGATTGCGGTGCGCGTGCCCACCATCAACGTGACAGCCATTGATTTGAGCGTGTCGGTGCGCGAAGCGGTGAAGGCGTGTGAGGTCAACGCGTTGCTGCAAAACGCGTCAGAAGGGGCGTTTCGTGGTATAGTTGACTATACGGAATTACCGTTAGTCTCAGTAGATTTTAACCATGATCCGCACAGTGCCATAGTCGATGGCACGCAAACGCGGGTCAGTGGTCATCACCTTATCAAAACGCTGGTTTGGTGTGACAACGAATGGGGCTTTGCTAACCGCATGATCGACACCACGTTAGCAATGGCCGCAAGCGGTTTCAGGTAAGACGCGGACTGCGTCTGGCAAAACTTATGAGAATCAACGAGAGGGTTCACCATGTCTGTAATTAAGATGACCGATCTGGATCTTGCTGGTAAACGCGTTCTGATCCGTGCCGATCTCAACGTGCCAGTGAAAGAAGGGAAAGTGACGTCAGATGCACGTATTCGTGCTTCTCTGCCTACCATCGAAGCGGCGTTGAAACAGGGCGCGAAAGTGATGGTTACCTCTCACCTGGGTCGTCCGACCGAAGGTGAATACAACGAAGAGTTCTCCCTGCTGCCGGTTGTTAACTACCTGAAAGACAAACTGAACGGCACCAACGTTACCCTGGCAAAAGATTACCTCAAAGGTGTTGAAGTCAACGCAGGTGAACTTGTTGTTCTGGAAAACGTGCGCTTTAACAAAGGCGAGAAAAAAGACGAAGAAGGTCTGGCAAAGGATTATGCCGCACTGTGCGACGTATTCGTGATGGATGCATTCGGTACTGCGCACCGCGCGCAGGCTTCTACCCACGGCGTGGGCAAGTTTGCACCAATCGCCTGTGCGGGTCCGCTGCTGTCAGCTGAGCTGGAAGCGCTGGGCAAAGTGATGAGCAATCCAGAGCGTCCGCTGGTTGCTGTGGTTGGCGGTTCTAAAGTGTCGACCAAATTTGATGTGCTGCAGTCGCTGGTGAAAATTGCTGACACCGTGATCGTTGGCGGCGGTATCGCGAACACCTTCGTGGCTATCGAAAACAACGTCGGTAAATCATTGTACGAGCCAGACTTCGTTGAAGCAGCGAAAAAGCTGCGTGACGAGCACGGCATCCCAGTTCCTACCGATTCTCGCGTAGGCACGGAATTCTCTGAAACTGCGCCGGCAACCGTTAAAAAGG
>NZ_DAMBSA010000543.1:0-2425 GCF_032054795.1 Pantoea sp. CTOTU49201 | reverse complement strand
GGCCAGAAACTCACTTTTGCTGAAAAATTGCTGTAATTCATAAAATATCACTTATTAATGGATTTATCTGTGTGCCAGATTATTCTGGTCGGTCCAGTCATTATAACGCATTTGGCATGGCAGTAGACTGTCAGATAAATCCTGAACTTTTGAAATTGAAAACCATTTTAAAACCGATAATCCTATTTATGGGGGCTTTTCTTAACCTAAAAACCCGTCATCATCCGGCGTCTTTCCCAGCACGATTTGCAGCGTATTTCGCAGGCAATCCTGGAATGCAGCATCATTGGTGGTCTCAAGCTCTGCCAGAAGATAGGCGATAATACTCTTATTTGTAACGGTTTTTTTGTCCGCGATGATTGCGGTGATGATTGAGCCCAGTATTTCGGCCTCAGATTTTTGCTGCACAGCGTCACAATTAAAATAGGCTATAAAGTTGGTGCTAATATTGATTTTTTGCATGCATTTCCCCTGGCAACGGTAGTGCCAATATTATATTTAGTAATAAATGTTTTAATGGAATGGTCTAAAAAGAGAGACCACTAAAGATCTAACTAAATTGCTTGAATTTGATGTATGGGGAATAGTATTTATTTTAGAGAGTATATCTATCAAGAGAGCCTGCTGAGGTTAATGTTTGAAAGCGCGGGTTTTAGAGGGGAGAGTTGTCTCATCTCCGCTTGGCGACAAAAGTATACAAAGCTGTAATCCGTGTACAGAATTTTCTTGTGATAAAAACGCTTTTAATTTAGAGAGTTGAAATAACATCAGCGATAACAGTCAGTTGAGTGATAGTTAGAGCTCAAAGAAAATTGTAAATTAGTCCTGCCCGGTGACTAATGTGCAATTATGGATACGATTTTTCAGGATGCAGAAGCGCACATTTATGCGCTTCTGCCTATTTATTCAAGGCGTTACCGCTTCGCTAACCACTTGTGCTTGCTGCAGGCTCGCCTCTTCCTCGCGGAACTTCAGTCGATCCCAGACGCGGAAAAACGGATAGTAAATCACCAGAGAAATCGTCAGATTTACCACCTGCAATACGGTGCCAGAAATGTGCCCGCCGGTTGCCAGATAACCGCTAACGAAAATAGGTGTCGTAAATGGCAGCGCAATCCCTGCTGGCGGCGCCACTAAACCGGTGCTCATTGCCGCCCACGACACAATCACCAACACCACCGGCGTCAGGATGAAAGGCAGGAACAGATACGGGTTCATCACCAGCGGGATGCCGAACACCAGTGGTTCGCTGATGTTAAACAGCGCCGCCGGAGCGGCAATTTTGCCGAGCTGTTTCATTTGACGACTGCGTGAGCGGATCAGCATAAAGATCACCAATCCCAGCAGCGCGCCGGTGCCGCCCGGCGCAATCCATAAATCGTAAAACTGCTGGGTAAAGATGTGCGGGATCGGTTGGTTATGCTGGAACGCCTCAAGGTTTTCACTCATATTCGATAGCCAAACCGGCTGAATAAACACCAGCACAATCGCATCGCCGTGCAGCCCAAGCGTCCAGAGAATACCAATCAGCAGCACCGAGAAAATCATGCCGGGCAGCGTGCCGCCGACGTGATGCATCGGCAGACCAATGACGGTAGCAATCAGGTTATTGATATCGCCGAACGGTGAGGCTTCAACTGCCAGACGAAGCATCAACACCACCGCTAGCACACAGAAACCGGGTATCAGCGCGAGGAAAGATTTCGCCACTGCGGGCGGCACGCCTTCTGGCATCTTGATCACCAGATTACGGTTGTGCACAAAGCGATAAATCTCAGTGGAAAGCAGCGCAATCACAATAGCCACGAACAAACCCTGACTGCCAATCAGCGAAATCGGCAATACGCCGGTGACCAACTGCGTCGGCGCGCCTTCCACCGGGGCAAACAGCGTCTGTTGTGGAATGGTCATCACAAATGCCACTAACGCCATCGCGCCGCTGGTGAGCGGATCGAGCGTGCGATACTTCTCCGCCAAACGGTAGGCAATACCGAAGCTGGAGATCAACGCCATGATGTCGTAGGTGGCGCGCACCGGATAAAGCAGTTTGTTGCGCCACGTGTCGCCAAACAGATCCGCCATCAAATGGCCCCACGCCGGAATCGGCAGATAGGCGAAGATCAGGAAGAAGCTGCCAATCAGCATAAAAGGCATGTTGAGAATGATGCCGTCACGCACGGAGAGCACATGCTTCTGACCGGCGATTTTCAGTGCGACGGGCAAGACATAACGGTCTATAAAAGTACGATTAGACATAAGTGTTCCTCTGGCTCGGTGGCGCAACGGATTATGGCGTGGCGAACTGCGGCAGCCACGGCTTATTAAGGTTCAGCACTTCTTCCAGCAATGCTTCGGCGGTTGCGACATCACCGACTAACGGATTGCCGAGCAGCGCCAGCAGCGCCTGCTGACGATCGCCGTGCAC
>NZ_DAMBSA010000542.1:0-2463 GCF_032054795.1 Pantoea sp. CTOTU49201 | reverse complement strand
ATGCGCCCGCGCTCTCTTCACCGCCGAAACCGAAGCTGCCATCGAACAGACCATCAACGAACCATTTGAAACCAACCGGTACTTCTACCAGCTTGCGGCCAATGTCGTTGACGACGCGGTCGATCATCGCGCTGGAAACCAGAGTTTTACCAACAGCAACCTCTTTGCCCCACTGTGGACGATGCTGGAACAGGTAGTTGATCGCCACCGCCAGATAGTGGTTCGGATTCATCAGACCCGCAGGCGTGACGATGCCGTGACGGTCGTAATCAGGATCGTTACCAAAGGCCAGGTCGAATTTGTCTTTGTATGCCAGCAAGCCAGCCATCGCGCATTCAGATGAGCAGTCCATACGCACCACGCCATCTTTATCCAGATGCATGAAGCGGAAAGTCTGGTCGATCGCATCATTAACGATGGTCAGATCCAGCTTGTAGTGCTCAGCGATGCGCTGCCAGTAAGCAATACCGGAACCGCCTAATGGATCGACGCCAATTTTCAGGCCGGCTTTCTGGATGGCGGCGAAGTCAATCACCTGCGCCAGAGCTTCAACATACGGCTGGATCAGATCCTGCTCAACGATGTGACCGCTCGCCCATGCCTGATCCAGCGGCAGACGTTTCACGTCTTTCAGCTCGCCTTTGATCAGCTGGTTAGCGCGATCTTCCACCACTTTGGTGACGTTGGTATCAGCCGGGCCACCGTTTGGCGGATTGTATTTGATACCGCCATCTTCCGGTGGGTTGTGCGAAGGCGTGATTACGATGCCGTCCGCTTGCGCGCCGCCACGTTTGTTGTGCTCAAGAATCGCGTTAGAGATCGCAGGCGTTGGCGTATAGCCGTTGTCCTGCTGCACAATCACGTCCACGCCGTTAGCGGCCAGCACTTCCAGCACCGACAGAATCGCCGGCTCAGACAGCGCATGCGTGTCTTTACCGACGTAGCACGGACCGGTGATGCCATTCTTTTTGCGCTCTTCAGCAATCGCCTGCGCGATCGCCAAAATGTGCTGTTCGTTGAAGCTTTGGCGTCCCGCGCTGCCGCGGTGGCCTGAAGTGCCAAATTTCACCGCATGATCCGGATTCGCCACATCGGGCTTCAGGACGTAATACTGCGAGGTTAATTGTGCAACGTTAATCAAATCGCTCTGCTGGGCAGGCTGCCCGGCACGGGGGTGATTGGCCATTGGCGCTTCTCCCTGACGCTTCAGTTAAATGGTGCCGCGAACTTTCTCTGTCAGTTCCTGTGGGAACTGCATAGCCAGCATGATGTGTTCCACCATGCTGCATTTGCGACCTGTATTGGTATTCGTGATCACCCAGTACGGCGTGCCGGGAACGTGCTTCGGCTTGGTATGGGTGCCATTTTGCAGCAGCGTGTGCTCGTCGCCCGCAAAGTAGACGCGGGTACGGCCCTGCAGCGAGGCAGTCGCTTCAGCAAACGCTGCCGGATCAAGACGATAGAGCGTTGACAGTACCAACATGAAGCGGTTAACCGCCTTATTCTGCTCGGCATATTCATCGGAGAGCAGCAGCTCACGTACCGCACGGACGCGATCCTGAGGACGCGCTTCGCGGCTGGCAGGTTGCGCTTCTTTCACAGATGCACCAGCGGCGGGCGCAGCAGGTGCGCTCTGTCCGGCGGTGAACTTCAACATGCGGCGCAAAATATCAGAGGCGCTTTCACCAATGTGCTGCGTGTGGCTGGCAATATAACGGTAGAGTTCTTCGTCAACTTCAATCGTTTTCATCTTTTTCCGTACGATTCTGGCAAATGACAGAACCACGCATTAGTGCAACGGCCTTAGCAAAATCCAGTCGTGCAAAACGTGAGCGGGTTCTAACATAAGGATTATAAAGTTAAATCCGTGGCAGCCGATAGCGTTGGCAACGTTTCCGGGCAAAAGTCGGAATATGCCCTAATGCCCGCCGGCCTGACTGCTGGACAGGTGAATCCATGATAACCTAAGCCAAGGTCACAACCGTAAGAACTTTAGCCATGATTTTGAACGCCCGTCTGCAAACTGAACAATCTGCCCCCGATGCCACACCGATTCTGTTAATCCATGGTCTTTTTGGCAGCCTGGATAACCTTGGCATGTTGGCGCGTGGGGTGCGTGATGCTCGTCCGACGCTGCAGGTTGATGTGCGTAACCACGGCTTGTCGGCACGCAGCGATGAGATGAATTATCACGTGATGGCGCAGGACATTGTCGAAACGCTGGATGCGCACCAGATCGATCGCGCTGGTGTGATTGGCCATTCGATGGGCGGAAAAATCGCCATGGCGCTCAGTGCCATTGCGCCGGAACGCATCGAAAAAATGGTGATGATCGATATCGCGCCCGTTGATTACCAAATGCGCCGCCACGACGAAATTTTTGCCGCTATTCGCGCCGTTACCACCGCCGGCGTCACGCGCCGCAGCGAAGCCGCTGAAGTAATGCGTCAGCATATTGATGAA
>NZ_DAMBSA010000541.1:0-2464 GCF_032054795.1 Pantoea sp. CTOTU49201 | reverse complement strand
CAGTGAATGCTTTTGCCGGCGTTTCAACGGTTGGCGGCAATAGCGATTACCATCAGGTGACGTGGAATGTCGGTGTGAACGCCACGTTCTAAACATTTAGGCCAGTAACCCTTCGTTACTGGCCAGTTAATTAATAATGACATCTGCATCATTTATTAAGTCGTATTTAAGACATATTCCGCGCTTTTCGTACCGGCTATATCAATAAACTGTCTGCGATTAATCTGTAAATCATTCCCTTCCCGTTACGCTTTTTTTCATTAATCATCATGTTGCCTGGTCTTGCCAAAAACGTATAACTAAATACCACCAGTATGACTGGTACGCATCAACACATTAATTTTCAATTACTTATACTCGATGGTGCAGTTACTTTCTCTTAATAATTAAGGGGTACACCATGGCGAATGCGTCCAGTAATACCAATCCACAAAATGCAATAGCGGCGGCGGCTACCGTTTATCAATTTCGGGATGTGGCAGAATTAAAAGCCACAGAACCCACCGTCGGAGGCACAATCGGCACCGTGCTTGAGTACACTCGTGGGACAAAAAGTGGCGGAGGTGTTTTTGTTTACGACGCGACTGACACTACATCGGTGGATGATGGCGGTTTGGTCTTTGTCACGGCAGGCAATAAGCGCTGGAAACGTGTGGTGTTGGATTACAACTCGGTAACCGTTTTGGATTTCGGCGCCGTGCCGGATGGCAAAACCGACTGCATCGAAGCCGTCAAACGCATGTTTACCTGGTCGCAACGCGTGCTGCCTGCTGCCGGGATTCGGTTTACCGCTGGCGAATTCAGTATGTCGACGTTTGATATTTCAGATAAAGAGATTAACCGCTTCAAAGTTGCGGGTGCCCAGGTCAACTTCGGCTATTTCCCCACAACAACTTTGGTTTTTAACTGGGAAACCAAACCGCGCGGACTGCATTTTTTTAAAGTGAATGCACGATATGCAGAAATCTCTGGCTTTGTTATCAAAGGAAAAAGTTTTAATCCGGATGGTTCAATGTACGGCAATGGTGATGGCGGCACAGCGCTTAACAGCGTGGGCTTCTACGCTAATACCATCATTGGCGGTCAGTTTTTACGCGTCAGCAGTATGGAGTTCCGCTATCTGGGTGGACGCGCACTTGACCTGATTGACACGCTCGATTGCAAAATTGATCAGTTCTACGCCCGTTGTTGTCAGGACAGCCTGATTTATGCGCGTTGGTCTGACCGTGAAGCAGGCGCATGGGATCACAGCACGGCAATTGAACTGTCAAACTTCAATTTACAGTTTGGCTATAACAAGCCGGTGTTTGATTTGCCACGCTGTACGCAATCGTTTATCCGCAACGGCTGGATTGAACACTCAGACTATGCAGGCGACCTCACGAATGGCCAATGGGTGATAGAAGGTCTGGCGATTGAATCCACCAAAAATCCGCTCAAGCTAGGTTATTGCCGCGCCACCATTATTCAAAAAAGTATTCATAACCAAAGTGCTGGTTTTGATTACAGCACCGAAGGCATCGAGCCCTGGACACTGATTGGTGAAGGGGATCGGGGTGTGCTGGAGCTCTCGGATTGGGGCGTGGTTGCGCAGGGCTCATTGAGCTACGACTATATTTCCTCGCCGTACCATATGGATAACCGTACCGCTAACAATAAATGGTTTTACGTTGGTGAATTCAATTTCTCCGATGCGACTTCGCAAATTCATGTTCGTGTGGTTGGCAGTGCGCAATATAACTCCCAAAGTGAAACGCAGGTTGACTACAGTAATCGCACCCCTGAAGGCGCAACTAATATTTATTTACAAGCACGTGATGGAGCTAATTCAATCGGTAGCTGGTACGGCGAAGGTTCCAGTCCGGTGGTTAAAGTGCATATTTCAGGCAATGGTGCCCGCACTAAGCTCTACGTGAAAATTGCTGCTTACACCGGTTTTTCTACCGCGCTGGTCACTACCAATGGTAAAGATCGCTATCAGGCCGGATTATGTTTTATCTTCCGCAAAAGCTTTACCGCTTGTACTGCAGAAGAGAGCGCAACGCTTGATGCGGCGCCGGTTGTGGCCTTTGAGCAGCATTGGATTGGTAATAAAGATGTTGGCTTCGGCTATAATAACAATAAAGAGTTGTTGTTGCGCGGTACGGTGATCAAAGGGGAGGTCGAAGAATATGAATCAGGGAAATATCGCACGCGACGCTATTTGAAAGTTCGCGTTAACGGCGAAGAGTGGAGTATTCCATTAAACGACGCCAATAATCCTTATATTTAAGCATCAGCCAGCAACTGTAGTTGCTGGCGTATTTAGCGATCAATTCACGCCTGAAATATGCACCTCCGGCAGCGTATCCCGTATTTCCCAGCCGCGTAATTTGCCAGGATTTAATAAATTATGCGGATCGCAGGCGCGTTTCATCGCCACTACATCGGCGCGCACCATGCCTTGTTTGCCGTCTTCAATATG
>NZ_DAMBSA010000540.1:0-2469 GCF_032054795.1 Pantoea sp. CTOTU49201 | reverse complement strand
AAGTTGTAGAGCATGTCTGAATTTAATCTGATCCAGCGCCCAAGAAGGCTGCGTAAAAGCGCGTCAATGCGCGAAATGTTCCAGGAATCCAACCTCAGCATCAACGATCTGGCGCTGCCAATCTTCGTTGAAGAAGGCGTGGACGATTACGTGCCAATTAACGCCATGCCGGGCGTGGTACGTATCCCCGAGAAGCGTTTAGCGTATGAGATCGAACGTATTGCCAAAGCGGGTATTCGTTCAGTGATGACCTTCGGCATTTCCCATCACACCGATGCCACTGGCAGCGATGCCTGGAATGAAAACGGTTTGGTGGCGCGTATGTCGCGTATCTGCAAAGACACCGTGCCAGAAATGATCGTGATGTCTGATACCTGTTTCTGCGAATACACCAGCCACGGTCATTGCGGCGTGCTGTGCGATCACGGCGTTGATAACGACCAAACGCTGATTAATCTCGGTAAGCAAGCCGTGGTGGCAGCGCAAGCCGGCGCCGACTTTATCGCCCCTTCTGCCGCGATGGATGGCCAGGTGAAAGCCATTCGCCAGGCGCTCGACGCTGCAGGCTTCACGGATACCGCCATCATGTCGTATTCGACCAAGTTCGCCTCCTCCTTCTACGGCCCGTTCCGTGAAGCAGCTGGCACCGCGCTGAAAGGCGATCGTAAGACTTATCAGATGAATCCAATGAACCGCCGTGAAGCGCTGCGCGAGTCGCTGCTTGATGAAGCGGAAGGCGCAGATTCACTAATGGTGAAACCGGCGGGTGCCTACCTCGATATCCTGCGCGATATCCGCGAACGCACCACGTTGCCGCTGGCGGCGTACCAGGTGAGCGGTGAGTACGCGATGATCAAATTCGCCGCACAGGCGGGCGCCATCGACGAACGTAATGTGGTTCTGGAAAGCCTGGGCGCGATTAAACGTGCCGGTGCCGATCTCATTTTCAGCTATTTTGCCCTTGATCTCGCCGAGCAAAAAGTGCTCTGATTATCGTTACGCCTGGCATCGGACATCGCATCCCGCTGCCAGGCGCTTTCAGCCTTTATGGCACCAACACCAGTGTTTCAGTAATTCCATAATTAATAAGAGTAACGCGATGAAAGCACCTGCACTGCCTGCGGACGAGTCACATCGTCTGGCCCAGTTACGTGCGCTCAACATTCTGCACACGCCGGCAGAAGAGCGTTTCGACCGATTAACCCGCCTTGCCCGTCGTTTGTTTGGCGTGCCCGTCGCGCTGGTCAGCCTGCTGGAAGAGGACCATCAGTGGTTCAAATCAGCGGCCGGTTACGCTGCTACCACCGCACCACGTAATACCTCATTTTGTGGCCATGCAATCCTGCAAGATGATGTGATGGTGGTTGAAAACGCGCTAGAAGACGAACGTTTCCACGACAACCCGTTGGTGAGCGGCGAAAACAGCCCAGTGCGTTTTTACGCCGGGTGTCCACTGCGCACGCCCGCCGGAGCCAAAATTGGCACGCTGTGCATTATCGATCACCATGCGCGCCAGTTCGATGCAGACGATATCCACACACTGCGCGATTTGGCTGCTATGGCGGAAGCGGAGCTGGTGGCTTTCCAGACCGCGACCTCAGATGAACTGACGCAAATCACCAATCGCCGCGGCTTTATGACGCTCGGCCAGCTGGCGCTGAATGAGTGCCAGGTGAAGCAGTTACCCGCCAGCCTGACGTTCCTCGATCTCGATCGCTTTAAAGCCATTAACGATACGCTCGGCCATCGCGAAGGCGACCGCGCGCTGATGGATTTTGCTGATGCCATGAAAGTGAGTTTCCGCCACGCGGATATCTTTGCGCGTTTGGGCGGCGATGAGTTTGTGGTGCTGTTTAACGGCTTACAGCTCGCCGATGCCGAGGGCGTGTTGGCACGCTTTGATGGTTTCCTGCAACAGCAAACCCAGAATCTCGAGCGGCGTTACGCCCTGCACTTCTCATCGGGGATTGTTGAGTTCGATCCTGACCATCCGCAATCGCTGGAACAATTGCTGGAAGGTAGCGACGAACGGATGTACGCCGCTAAGAATGGGAAAAAGAAGCTGAGTTGATGTTGGTCGCCATGAATGGCGACCCTGCGGTTAATTGCCAGCTAAATCAGCGATTAATGTCTGATTAAACTTCTGCGGCTCTTCCATTTGCGGCGCGTGGCCCATGCCGGGGAATTCGATTAACCGTGCGCCGGGAATCAGCTGCGCCACCTGCTTGCCCAGCACGTTGTAATGACCGAGTTTTGCTTTCACGTCCGGCGGCGCGATATCGCTGCCAATCGCCGTGGTATCAGCGGTACCGATCATTAAGGTGGTTGGCACGCGCAGATCTTTAAATTCGTAATAAACCGGCTGTGTGAAAACCATGACGTAGATTAACGCCGAGTTCCACGCCACTTTCTTGACCCGGTCCGCTGTTCAGTCCGGCCAGCATATCGACCCATTTGTCATACTCCGGC
>NZ_DAMBSA010000539.1:0-2477 GCF_032054795.1 Pantoea sp. CTOTU49201 | reverse complement strand
GCATGAAGCCACGTAGTGCTTATCTGCGATGTTGTTGACGTTCAATTGCAGCGTGGTGCCGCGCAGCGAATTCGCCGCTTCGCCCAGCTCATATTTGGCCATCGCATCATACAGCGTGTAGTGCGGTACTTTGTCGACGCCAATTTCATCCGCTGGCGCGGTGCCGGTGTAACGCACGCCGCTGCCCAGCGTAAAGCCGCTCAGCACGCCATCAAGGAAGGTGTAGCTGCCCCACGCCGACGCCGCATGACGCGGAATGCTCGACGGTGAATGGCCGATACGCTGCGTGATGCTGCTCTCCTTGGTCACCGCATCGGTATAGGTATAAGCCGCTAACAGTTTGATCTCTGGCGTAATCTGCGCGTGCGCTTCGGTTTCGATCCCTTTCGAACGCACTTTACCAATCTGCTCGTTGTAGCCGGTCACGCTGTTATACGCAGTGATATTTTTCTGCGTGATATCAAACGCCGACACGGTGAACACCGCATCCCAACCGACCGGCTGATACTTCACGCCCACTTCGGTCTGTTCGCCGGTGGTCGGTTTGAACGGATCGGTGCCTGGCGCGCCGCTGTTGAGGTTTGGCTCGAACGAGGTGCTGTAGCTGACGTACGGTGAAATGCCGTTATCGAAGGCATACAGCAGACCCGCACGACCGGTAAACTTGTCGTCGTTCTGCTGGGTTTGGCTGTTGTCGGTGCGATCCTGAGTGCGCACTTCGCTCCAGTCGTGACGTCCGGAGAGCAGCAGGTTCCACTGATTCCACTCCAGCTGATCCTGCAGATAAACGCCCACCTGATCGAGCTTCTTGCGCGTGCTGGTAGTCAACGTCAAATCGCTTTCATTGATGCTGATACGCGTTGGGTTGGCCCAGTCGAGGATGTATTGATCGCCGCTGTCGCGCCACAGTTTGTTATCCACGTCGCTCCACTTGTAATCCAACCCGCCGAGCACGGTGTGCACGATGTTGCCGGTTTCAAAGGTGGCTTTCAGCTGGTTATCCAGGCCCAACTCTTTCGACTTGATCTTGTCATGCTGCGGACGACGGTTGATTGAGTGATCGTTATCGGCATCAAAGGTATACACCAGATATTTGTACGATTCGTCCATGTTGCTGTAGCGCATATTCTGCGTGAAGCTCAGGTTGTCGTTGAGATTGTGCTCGAAGATATAGCCGATCGAGGTCTGTTCGCGTTTGGCTTCGTTGAAGCTCGGATCGCTGACGTTGAAATCGTAAGGAATGTAACCCGCGCTGCTCTCTTTCAGCGTACCGCTGGCCGGCAGGAAGTTACGGTATCCCGCTTTCGGCTCGTTCTGATACATCGTCAGCAGCGTAAAGCTGGTGTCCGCGTTAGGCAGCCAGGTTATCGCTGGCGCAATCGCCATGCGCTGCTGTTTATTGTCCTTCACGAACTCATGTTTGGTGCTGGCGATACCGTTCAGGCGGTAGAACAGCGTGTTGTCATCATTCAGCTTGCCGCCGAAATCAAAAGCCGCTTCACCCAAATGCTGGTTGCCGGTGCTGAGCTGCACTTTGTGAATGCTCTGCGCGGTAGGACGCTTGCTGGTCATCGCCACGATGCCGCCTGGATTCACCTGGCCGTACAGCACAGAAGCTGGGCCGTGGATCATCTCTACGCGCTCCAGCAGCCAGGGATCAACTTGCCCCGCTGCGCCCGCCTGGCCGGATAAACCGTAGCTCAGGCCATCAAGGAATTTCGGCGCATAGCGAAAACCGCGCGCGATGATCTCATCGTTACGGTTGGAGTTACCGCGATAGTTGGTCAGCACGCCGCTGCTGTAGCTCAACGCATCCGCAACGGAGGACGCAGCCTGGTCGTCCATCTGCTCACGAGTAATCACCGAAATGGATTGCGGGGTTTTGCGCAGCGGCGTGGACGTTTTGGTGCCCGCCGCACTCTCTTTCGCCACATAACCCTGCAGCGGCGAGGTCACGCTTTCACGCGTGTCGGCGTTTACCGTAATGGTCTCTTCGGCGGCCACGCTGAAGGCAGCCGGTGCTACCAACAGAATTGAGGCCAGAGAAAGGTACAGAGGATTAAGTCTGAATTGACGTGCCACAGCAGGTATTGCTGAATTTCTTGCTTTAACGGACATAGTTGCCATCTCTATTTCAAACTGCCTTGTAGATGAAATAATCCGTTCAGTCGCCCTCGCCCAACGACAATGGCTGTAACGGATTGAAATATTACTCGCTTGCGTTATTTACGGTCCTAATCTCCCTGCGTGACGTCCTTCACAAAATAATCCACTGAAAATCCGAAGGTTTCTTAGGCGCGAAAAATCATATTGCAAATGTAAATCGTTATCAATAGCATTTGCATTAGCTTTGGTTAAGTAAAGACAGTGAACAAAATGTGGAGATGGGTTGCAGGATGTTTCTAACAAGCGCAGAAAAAACGACGCAGACGTGGTTGCCCGCCGGGACAGTTACGCAATGGCTGCAGCAGGCCGAT
>NZ_DAMBSA010000538.1:0-2495 GCF_032054795.1 Pantoea sp. CTOTU49201 | reverse complement strand
CTGATGAAGGCGTGCCAGAAGAGTCACTGCAGCCTTTCCTCGACTTCGCAGAACATATTTTGCCGCAGTCGGTAACGCGTTCGGCGATCACTGCCGCGTGGCGTCGTCCCGAGACTGATGCCGTACCGATGCTACTGGAGCAAGCGCGTCTCCCTGCCCCGCTGGCAGAGAAAACCCATCAGCTGGCTTACAGCCTCGCCGACAAGTTGCGGCACCAGAAAGGTGCAACCGGCCGCGCGGGCATGGTGCAAAGTTTGTTGCAAGAGTTCTCGCTCTCCTCACAAGAAGGTGTGGCGCTGATGTGCCTGGCGGAAGCGCTGCTGCGTATTCCGGATAAACCGACGCGTGATGCGTTAATCCGCGACAAGATCAGCAACGGCAACTGGCAGTCGCATCTGGGCCGCAGCCCATCGATGTTTGTTAACGCCGCGACCTGGGGCTTGCTGTTTACCGGCCGTCTGGTTTCTACCCACAACGAAGCTAACCTGTCACGTTCGCTCAATCGCATTATCGGCAAGAGCGGCGAACCGCTGATCCGTAAAGGCGTGGATATGGCGATGCGCCTGATGGGCGAGCAGTTTGTTACCGGTGAAACCATCGCCGAAGCGCTGGCCAATGCGCGCAAGCTGGAAGAGAAAGGTTTCCGTTACTCTTACGACATGCTGGGTGAAGCGGCGCTGACCGCCAGCGATGCCAAAGCCTATCTGGTTTCCTACCAGCAGGCGATTCACGCCATCGGCAAAGCCTCGAATGGTCGCGGTATTTATGAAGGTCCAGGCATCTCGATTAAACTGTCGGCGCTGCATCCGCGCTACAGCCGCGCGCAGTATGAACGCGTGATGGACGAGCTCTATCCCATCCTCAAATCCCTGACGCTGCTGGCACGCTCGTATGACATCGGTATCAACATTGATGCGGAAGAAGCCGACCGCCTTGAGCTGTCGCTCGACCTGCTGGAAAAACTTTGTTTCGAACCAGAGCTGGAAGGCTGGAATGGCATCGGCTTTGTGATTCAGGCGTATCAAAAGCGCTGTCCGTTTGTGATTGATTCGCTGATCGACCTGGCACAACGCAGCCGTCGCCGCCTAATGATCCGCCTGGTAAAAGGCGCGTATTGGGACAGCGAAATCAAGCGCGCGCAGATTGATGGTCTGGAAGGCTATCCGGTTTACACCCGCAAGGTGTACACCGACATCTCCTATCTGGCCTGCGCACGCAAACTGCTGGCGGTGCCAAACCTGATCTATCCGCAGTTTGCTACCCACAACGCGCACACGCTGGCAGCAATTTACCAGTTGGCGGGCAACAACTACTATCCAGGCCAGTACGAATTCCAGTGCCTGCACGGCATGGGCGAACCGCTGTACGAGCAGGTAGTGGGCAAAGTTGCTGATGGCAAACTGAATCGTCCGTGCCGTATTTATGCACCGGTCGGCACCCACGAAACGCTGCTGGCGTATCTGGTGCGTCGTCTGCTGGAGAACGGAGCGAATACCTCCTTCGTTAACCGTATCGCCGATAACACCTTGCCGCTGGATGAGTTAGTCGCCGATCCGGTTGCCGCCGTGGAGAAGATGGGCGTCGCGGAAGGCGCGGTGGGTTTACCGCATCCGAAAATCCCGCTGCCGCGCGATCTGTATGGTGCCAAGCGCGCCAACTCCGCTGGTCTGGATATGGCCAACGAACATCGTCTGGCGTCACTCTCCAGCGCCCTGCTTAACAGCGCCAGCCAGCCGTGGATTGCTCAGCCGCTGGTGGAAGGTGAATTAGGTGAAGGCGTCAGCCGTCCAGTGCTCAACCCTGCCGCGCCAGCGGATGTGGTGGGCAGCGTGCGTGAAGCCACCGAAGCCGAAGTGTCAGATGCGCTGGATGCGGCGGTGAATGCCGGTCCAATCTGGTTCGCCACGCCGCCGCAGGAGCGCGCCGCGATTCTGGAACGTGCTGCCGAAGCGATGGAAGGCCAGATGCAGCAGCTGATTGGCTTGCTGGTGCGTGAAGCCGGTAAAACCTACAACAACGCCATCGCCGAAGTGCGTGAAGCGGTCGATTTCCTCTACTACTACGCGGGCATGGTACGCGACGATTTCGATAACGAAACCCACCGCCCGCTGGGTCCTGTAGTGTGCATCAGTCCGTGGAACTTCCCGCTGGCAATCTTTGCCGGACAAGTTGCCGCAGCATTGGCAGCCGGTAACAGCGTGCTGGCGAAACCGGCAGAGCAAACTCCGCTAATCGCCGCGCAGGCGGTGCAAATTCTGCTGGATGCCGGCGTACCGGCTGGCGTGCTGCAACTGTTGCCGGGCCAGGGCGAAACCGTGGGCGCGCAACTGACTGGCGACGAGCGCGTGCGCGGCGTGATGTTTACCGGTTCAACGGCGGTAGCAACGCTGCTGCAGCGCAATCTGGCCGGTCGTCTCGATCCTCAGGGGCGTCCAACGCCGCTGATCGCTGAAACCGGCGGCATGAACGCGATGATCGTGGATTCCTCAGCGCTC
>NZ_DAMBSA010000537.1:0-2500 GCF_032054795.1 Pantoea sp. CTOTU49201 | reverse complement strand
CGAGATGGATTGTTTTGTGGCGTTTTCCGCTTGTCCGCAGGATATCGTCAGCATTCAGGGGCAGGGCGACAACACTCCGCGCGATGCCGAGCTACGTATTTTGACCAGCGGATTCCCGCAGGTGCAGTTGAAGGGTGCGTGGGTTCCCTCACCCTAGCCCTCTCCCAGCGGGAGAGGGGACCGATCGAGCGAACATGTGGCATCGTCTCCTTCTCCCTGTGGGAGAAGGCCGGGATGAGGGCATCAGCCCGCACCCAACTTAAGACTTCACCACCCCATCCAGCCACGCCTGAAACCGTGCATACGGCACATACAGCGCCACATTCTTAAACAACGTCTTACCGCTTTTATTGTCATCAACCTGGCTGCTGTAACCGACAATCACGCCCGCCAGCGTATCATCACTGGCGTTATACACCGCGCCGCCGGACATGCCTTTCACCACGCCGGCATTGGCCGCCACCACCACACAGCTGGCCTTGTTCCAGTCATTCGCCAGCGTGGTATTGATCAGATTTTTGCCGCTCGACGCCACCGGCATCGCGGAAATAAAGCTGTAGCCATACAGATTCACTTCATCGCCAATATGGCTATTGCGGAACGGCGGCGGCAGATTGGCTTCGCTGTTTTTGTGGTACACCACGGCGATATCGCATTCAGGATGCCAGGCTTTCACCCGATAGAGCGAATACTTGGCCACGTGGGCCGCCGTCAGACTGTATTCGGGCGTGAGAGGAATGGTGGTGCCAAGCGCACCAATGCCCAGCACCGTTGGAATGCCGGTGACGGTCATATCGACGCGTTTTGCTGCTTCTTTGCTGTATTCGTAATGCCCAACAGAGCAGCCACTCAGGCAGCCAACCGTTAGCGCGATGAGCCATCGCATACGCTTTCCCCTCGATTTTTGACACCACATAACCGGGCAATCCATTGAGGTATCGGCAGTGCACGTCCATCCTTTACTGTTTGATTTTGCGTCAAAAGCTGACTCGCTGTGATAACGATCACATCCTTTTCAAGCGTAGCGCGGAAACATCAATCTGTCTCAATTGTTAGTCAGTGACATTTTCCCGCGCAGGGATTATTGCTGCGGGCGCAAATAAGCCTTGCGGCGCGCGGGGTGGTTGGCATGAGAGGGCTATGCTTTAATAACAGTGTGACGCAGTTCAAATTTTAATAAGCGTCTGTTGTAACCGTACTGCGCTCGCAGTGCGGCCCGCCTGCAAAAAATTATTGGGAGAGTGTGTTATGCCTGTTGCATTACTGGCGCTGGCGCTGAGTGCGTTCGCCATCGGCACCACGGAATTCGTCATTATGGGATTGCTGCCCGAGGTGGCGGGCGATCTGCAAGTGACGATTCCTTCTGCGGGATGGCTGATCAGCGGTTACGCGCTGGGCGTGGCCATTGGCGCGCCGATCATGGCGTTGCTGACCGCCAAACTGCCGCGTAAACGTACTCTGATTCTGCTGATGATCATCTTCATCATCGGTAACGTGCTCTGTGCATTGGCCTACACCTACAACCTGCTGATGCTGGCGCGTGTGGTGACGGCGCTGTGTCACGGGGCGTTCTTCGGCATTGGCGCGGTGGTCGCGGCGAGTCTGGTGGCACCGGGTAAACAGGCTTCTGCTGTGGCGCTGATGTTCACCGGTTTGACGCTGGCGAACGTGCTCGGCGTGCCACTCGGCACCTGGTTTGGTCAGATGTTTGGCTGGCGCGCCACCTTCTGGGGCGTGGCAATCATCGGCATCTTTGCCTTTATCGCGCTTATTGTGAGCCTGCCGACCAACAAAGAAGAGAAGCCGGTGCATCTGGCGAGTGAAATCAGCGCGCTGGCCAACGGCAAACTGTGGCTGTCGCTGCTGATGACGGTGTTCTTTGCGGCGGCGATGTTTGCGCTGTTTAGCTACATTGCGCCGCTGCTGTTAGAGGTGACCGGCATCTCAGATCGTGGTGTCAGCTGGACGCTGTTCCTGATTGGCGCGGGTTTGACCGTCGGCAACATCCTTGGCGGCAAGCTGGCGGACTGGAAAGTGTCGTTCAGCCTGATCCTCAGCTTTGTGCTGATTGCGCTGTTCTCGCTGCTGTTCAGCTGGACCAGCCATGCGCTGTGGCTGGCGGAAATCACGCTGTTCCTGTGGGCGATGGCAACCTTCGCCACCGTGCCAGGCTTGCAGATTAACGTGGTACGCCACGGCAAAGATGCGCCAAATCTGGTCTCGACGCTGAATATCTCCGCCTTCAACGTCGGCAATGCGCTCGGCGCGTGGGTCGGCGGCGCGGTGATCGAGAAAGGTTATGGCCTGACGTCGGTGCCGGTTGCCGCCGCAGCACTCGCCGCGGTTGGCTTGGTGATCTGCCTGATCACCTTCCGCAAATCGGGCGGGCAGGGCGAAGCGGTCAACGCTTAAGCCAGCCGCTCGGCAATACGTTGTGGAAACGCCGCCACGTGCCGTTGCAGGTGGTCGCAGAAGTGATCGACCAGCGCCGAAGCCGGTC
>NZ_DAMBSA010000536.1:0-2505 GCF_032054795.1 Pantoea sp. CTOTU49201 | reverse complement strand
TTCTGGCCGCCGGTAGTTTACGCGCGGTGTGGCCGGATTTGGTGGCGGCATTTAACGCGCTTTCCGGCCTCAAAGTCACCACCGATTTCGGTCCGGCGGGCCTGCTGCGCCAGCGCATCGAAGCAGGTGAACCCTGCGACTTCTTTGCTTCCGCCAATCGACGGCATCCTGAAACGCTGTTGCAGTCGGGACGCGCAGCAGAAGTAGGATTTTTTGCCGCTAATACGCTGTGCCTGACGATAAAGCGTGACATTGTCACGCAAGCGGATGATTGGTTATCGTTGCTGTGCCGGGATGATTTGCGCTTAGCGACCTCAACGCCGCTCAGCGATCCTTCGGGTGATTACACCTGGCAACTGTTTGATAACATTGAGCAACGGCATCCCGGATTAGGAATCATGCTAAAAACCAAAGCGCGTGCTTTGGTCGGCGGTCCAGATAGTTTCGCGGTGCCTGCTGGTGAACTGGCAGCGCAGTGGTTGATTGAGCAGCAACACGCTGACATGTTTATCGGTTACGCCAGCTATGCGCCGCGCTTGCGGCGCTGCCCGCAGCTTCAGGTGATAAACACCCCCGCGCCCTTCAACGTTCAGGCCGAATACAGCTGGGCGTGCTGCTCTGCCGCCGCGCAGCCTTTCGCGGCGTTTCTCTCATCCGCAGCGGCGCAAACGCTTCTTCAGCAGCACGGTTTTATGCCGTTTACGGATCGGTAGCAGAACGTTTATAACCAAGCTGCTGCTGCAGCCAACTCGCCGCCCGTTTATAGCGACTCAAGCGCTGTGTTGGAGCCAAAACCTGGCGCAGCAGCAGGCAATAATCCATCACCAACCCCGGCGTCCAGGTCATGCCTTCCGCACGACTGCGCACCAGGCTCAACAGCCAGAAATCAGGTTTGAACAGCACCCATAATCCCTGTAAACCGCGCTCGCCCAATAGACCTTCGGTGGCGACATCCAGCGCCTGAATCACGCTGGTGGAGCAGTTACGCGAGGTCAGGTTATAGCGCGTGTCGCTGGCGTTGCTGAGCCAGAAATTACGCAGCGCTTGCTGATTATAATGTGGCAGCGTCAGGCGTTTGTCGGGCCGACACCACGCTTTGATCTCTTTCTCCAGCGAAGGCAGGAAACAACCTTCTACGTCAAACTCCTCTTTCGCCCGCAACGTTTTCAGAAAGCCACGAAAATCGCGGGAAACGTCATCCGCAGGATAGAGGCTGATGTAAATCTCTTCGCCCATCTCCAGCGAGGTATGGCCGGTAGAGACTTCGCCGCGATGGTCAATCGCCGCCACCCAACGATCAAACCACGGACGACGACCTGCCACATCGCCGGAACCCACCGGCGTCCAGATGTAGACGTTAAGCGGCGTGCTCACCGCATGCTGACTTATCGGCGGATGCACATAGCCTAATCCGTGCGGCGCACGCAGACCGGCACGCGTAAACATTGGCAATGCGGTGACGCTGGTGTTGGCGGGCAAGGCGTGGATTTGTGCCGTCATCACCAACAGATTGCTGCCCCAACCCAACAGCAACAGCGCAAAACAGAGCGGCACAATCACATGTGGCGATAGCGGCCAGTTGGTGGCAATCAGCACGCTGAACAGCAGTTCGCTACAGCCGAGCGTTAACTTGCGCGTCCAGCGCCGACAGCGCATCAGGCAACATGAGATGACGCGGAAACCGCCGTCGAGTAAAAACACCGTAGCGAATGCCAGTGAAAGGCAAACGCCGCTGTCGTGAGGAGCGAGAAACACCAGCGCGCCAAAGATCAGCAATACCGTTGATTTCAGCAGTGACGGCCAGGCGATACCGGCAGGTGCGTAAAATGCATTTAACGCTTCCGCTCCGCCTTCTAACGCCAAAAACATGCCTAAAAGCTGCAAGGGAAAGGAGACCGTTCCATGTTGCAGCAGATCCATGACGATCCCAGCACTGGCTCCCAGACAAATCACACCTAACGCGGCGAGGTACGGCCAGCCGGATCTCAGTGCCGGCCCACCCATCAGCAGAAACAGTAATCGCAACAAATGAACACTCCAGCGCTTAACTCAAAGCTCAGTACGCTCTGTAGACGCGGGCAATCTGCAGGAGTTCGGCGATCGCCCTCTAATTCTGACTTCGTTTACTGATGGTTGTAACAATGAGGGCACTGTACGTGTCGAAGCTTAAAATTGGCTTAACGATTAGCCGGTTTACACGGCGATAGTTACCAGCACTATGCACAACAGCAGAACATAGATACGCGCATGCCACACATCGGGCACCGCCGGAATACAGCTGCGGGCAAACACCATCCCGATAAAACCAGCGACCACCAGCAGCAGTAAAATTTTCAGGCTGATAAAGCCGAGATAACCGCTGGCAGGAATCTGCTGCCAGCCGCTGATGGCGTAAGTTATCGCGCCAAAAATGGCGACCGGCAGCGACAGCGGATTAGCCGCGCTGACGCAATCGCGCATGGCATAACCATGACGCCGCAGCAGCGGCACGGTCATTACGCTGCC
>NZ_DAMBSA010000535.1:0-2510 GCF_032054795.1 Pantoea sp. CTOTU49201 | reverse complement strand
GCGCCTCACCGAACGTTTCTACCGCGTGGACAAAGCGCGTTCGCGCGCCACCGGCGGCAGCGGCTTGGGGCTGGCAATCGTGAAGCACGCGCTGGGCCATCACAACGCGCGGCTGGAAATCACCAGCGTGCCGCATCAGGAAACCTGCTTTAGCTTCCTGCTGCCGCCACGGTTGATTGTGGCTAACTTGATGCAAGAGCGTGTTAATTAAAGTCGTAGGGTCGCCATTCATGGCGACCGTCTCCCTGTGTTTGCCGGTGCGCATAAATGCGCACCCTACGAAAACCTCGCCAAATAACCGTTGCGTCGCCAATCATTGCGACCGAATCACGATGTTTGCCGGTGCGCATGAATGCGCACCCTACGAAAATCCCGCCGAATAATTGTAGGGTCGCCATTTATGGCGACCGATTCCCCCTCACTGACAACCTTTACGCAATTTATTGCGCGATAAATCACGCCGCTCCAGAATAGGCGTCTCATTAAATTGCGGAATCGCCAATGAAATCGCTGTTGATCTCCCTCTTGCTGCTTTGCTCTGCTTTGGCACACGGCCAACAAACCATGCTAACCGGCAATCTGAGCAGCGTCGGATCGGATACGTTGGGTTATCTGATGACCTTGTGGGGCGAAGATTTTAGCCGCCAGTCGCCGGGTGTGAACGTTCAGGTTCAGGCGGCGGGATCGTCTACCGCACCGACCGCGCTGGCCGCCGGTGCTGCACAATTGGGCGCGATGAGCCGCCCGATGCAGATCGACGAACGTCAACTGTTCATTGCGCGCTACGGCTATCCGCCGCTGGCGGTGCCGGTGGCGATGGATGCGCTGGTGGTGGTGGTCAATCAGGACAATCCACTGCCGCGCATCGCGCCGCAACAACTCGATGCGCTGTTCTCCATTACGCGCCTGTGCGGCGGGCATCAGGTGCCACAGCGCTGGGGCGATCTCGGTTTGAGCGATAATCAATGGGCAACGCGCAGCATTCAGCGTTATGGCCGTAACTCGGCGTCGGGTACCTGGGGTTTCTTCAAGCAGCAGGCGCTGTGTAAAGGCGATTTTCGTGCTGACGTCGCAGAATTCCCCGGTTCCGCTGCGGTGGTGCAAGCCGTTGCCGCCACGCCTAACAGCATCGGTTACGCCAGTTTTGGCTTTCATCTCAGCGGCGTGAAAATGCTGCCGGTGGTAACAACGAACGGCGATAGCGTGATGCCGGATGCCGAATCCATTCGCAGCGGCCGCTATCCGTGGTCGCGCCCGCTTTACATCTACGTCAATAAAGCGCCCGGCAAACAGCTGCCGCCGCTGGTGAATGCCTTTCTGCATCAGGTGTTGTCGCCACAAGGCCAGCGTCGGGTGAGCGAGGCCGGTTATCTGCCGTTGTCAGATAGCCAGATGGCGCAAGCGCGGGCGGCCATTGAGGGAAATTGAAGAACGTGCATCTGAACATGAAATAGTTTCATGTAAGCTGAATTTTCTTCCGTTGCCGAAATTGTAACAGCGTGGCATCCTTCTTGGACATATAGCCGTCCAGATGGCTAAAATAACCCAGCGAAATTATACCCTGACGCAACTAAGCGCTCAGCGAGGAGATAAGATGCCACGTCACAACCCATTCCGCGCCGATACCGTCGGCAGTTTTCTGCGTCCCGCTGCCATCAAGCAGGCGCGTGTGCAGTTTGCCAATGGCGACATCAATGCTGATCAACTGCGTCAGGTGGAAGATCGTGAAATCCGTCATGTGGTGGAGCAGCAGCGCGCCAACGGCCTGCAGATCGTTACCGATGGTGAATTCCGTCGCGCATGGTGGCACTTCGACTTCTTCGGCGATCTGCACGGCGTAGAGTTGTTCGAAGCGGAGCAGGGCATTCAGTTCAATGGCGTGCAGACCAAAGCGCACGGCGTGAAAGTCACCGGTAAAGTGGCCTTTAATCCTGAACACCCAATGCTGGATCACTTCCGCTTTCTGCAAAGCGTGGCGGGCGATGCGGTTGCCAAGATGACCATTCCCAGCCCAAGCGTGCTGCATTTCCGCGGTGGTCGCAAGGTGATCGATGCTACGGTCTATCCCGATCTGAAAGAATACTTCGCCGATCTGGCGCAGACCTATAAAGACGCGATTAAAGCGTTTTACGCGGTAGGCTGCCGTTATCTGCAGCTGGATGACACGGTGTGGGCCTATCTGTGCTCTACCGAACAGCAGCAGCAGATCCGCGAACGCGGTGAAGATCCGCAGGAACTGGCGCGCATCTATGCTGACGTGCTGAATACCGCGCTGGAAGGTAAGCCAGAGGATCTGACCGTCGGGTTGCATGTGTGTCGCGGCAACTTCCGCTCTACCTGGATCTCCGAAGGTGGCTATGAGCCGGTCGCTGAAGTGCTGTTTGGCGGCGTGAATATCGATGCTTTCTACCTTGAGTATGACAACGAACGTTCAGGTGGCTTTGAGCCGCTGCGCTTCCTCAAGCCGGGTCATCAGCAAGTGGTGCTGGGTTTAATCACCACCAAAACCG
>NZ_DAMBSA010000534.1:0-2510 GCF_032054795.1 Pantoea sp. CTOTU49201 | reverse complement strand
CTGCTGACCGCGACCTGAACCGCCACGACCATCAATGGTGCGATAAGTACCCGCGCTGTGCCACGCCATGCGAATGAACAGCCCAATATAGCTGCCCCAGTCGGCTGGCCACCAGGATTGCGAATCGGTGAGAAGTGCGCGGATATCGGCTTTTAACGCGGAGTAATCCAGTTTGCTGAATTCGTCGCGGTAGTTGAAGGTGTCACTAAGCGGGTTGGAACGGTTGGAGTGCTGGTTTAACAGATCGACGCGTAACATATTGGGCCACCAGTCGCGGTTGGATGTCCCGCCACCGGCGCCACGCGCCAGAACACTCTTCTCTTCAGACGCCCCGTGATGAAAGGGGCACTTGCCTGCGGCTGCTGCATTATCGTTGTTATCGTGCGTGCTCATGTTTATCGGCTCCATTGGCTTCACATTGCTTTCTAATATGCGACTAAGATTAGCCGCACTTTCGCCAGGAATATATTTGGATGAACCGAAGGTTTTGATAGTTGCTGGCTTTCAAGCGCAGCGCGTGATGAGCTTCGCAAAATGGGTATGGACCTGGTCGCCATGAATGGCGACCCTACAAGGGCCAGATATGGGAATTTATGCGGCAATAGGTCGGTTTCGGTTTTGTAGGGTGCGCATTTATGCGCACCGGCCGTGATTAAACGCGGATCAGCTGCCGCGATAGGTTGACCATGACCACGGCGAGATGAGAAACGGCAGATGATAATGGCTGCCTGCGGCGCCAATCACGAAATCGATCTGCGCGCTGACGTAAAGCGCATCGCGCCCTTCGGCGGCAAAGTAGTCGCCAATTTCCGCCGTCAAACGGTAATGCCCCGGCGCCAGCGGTTCGGGCGTCAGATCTTTGATGCGTCCGTCGCTGTCGGTTTTGCCTTCCACCAGCGGCAGCCAGCCTTCTGGGCTGTTCTGCTCGAGCGAAACCGCCACGCCAATCGCCGGTTTGCCCAGCGCAGTATCGAGAATATGCGTCGTAATGGTGCTCATGTGATGCTCTCCTTCAGCCGCAACAGGGTAATTTCGCGCAGCTGCGCCAGCGCTTCACGCTGCTCACTCGCTGCATCATTGTTAAGCCGACGCTGCAATTCCGCCAGCATCTCTTCGCCGCTGCGCCCTTTGGCGCGAATCAGAAACACCCGGCCAAACCGCTGCTCATAGGTTTGATTGCCCGCCAGCATTGCCAGCTGCAGCGCTCCGTCCGCCTGCTGCATCGCCGACTGCTCACTGCGCGACAGCGTAGCTTCTTTGTCCGCGCCCGCCACTTTGTCGCCAATACGCGGATGGGCACTCAGCGCCTGCTCAAGCTCAGCGGCTTGCCAACACTGCGCCAGGCGATCGGCTTCTGCCTGCAAAGCCGTAACATCGGCAAAAGGCCTTGCCGCCACCAGCGCCTGTTGCCAGCCAGGAATCGCCACGCAGTGGGCAATCGCCGCCTGCGCGGCTTGGGGTGACAACTGATTAAAGCTGACTAAATCCATCTCTATTCCTTAGCGCGTGCAATATCGCAAACCGCTTGCAGATAGGCCTGCACGCCCAGCGCCACATCGTCCGTTTGTACCGATTCCGCCGGATGATGGCTAATGCCGCGATGGTTGCGCACAAACAGCATGCCAACCGGCCAGCGCTCGGCGATAGCAATCGCATCGTGTCCCGCACCGCTTGGCAGCGACAGGCTGCGCCCTTGCATGGTTTCAACCGCGTGGCTCAGCGCCTGCTGCAAGCGCGCATCACAGGCGGTGGCGGCAATCTGATAATACGCGTTGGAGTTGAAGGTTAAGCCGCGACGCAGCGCAATCGCCTGCGCTTGAGTGAGCAACGTGGAGAGCAAACGCTCCAGCGGCTCATCCTGCGGACCGCGCACATCGAGCGACAGCTGCACTTCGCCAGGGATCACGTTGACCGCGCCCGGCAAGCAACTCAGCGTGCCGACGGTCGCCACCAGCTGCGGATCGTGCTCCTGCGTGGTGTGTTCAATAAACACCATCCATTCGGCAGCAGCGGCCAGCGCATCTTTGCGATGCGTCATCGGCACGGTGCCTGCATGGCCGGCTTCACCGATAAAACTGCAATTCAAGCGACGCGCACCGTTGATTGCCGTCACCACACCCAACGCCAAATCTTCCTGCTCAAGACATGGACCTTGCTCGATATGCAGTTCCAGATAGGCGGCGATCTCATTGACATCACGCGCCGCATCGAGAATTTTCGCCGCATCGAAACCGACGTCCTGCATCGCTTCTGCCACGGTGATGCCGTTGCCATCCGGGTGCGTCACCCAGCTTTCCGGCCAGCTGCCGGTTATGCCACGGCTGCCGAGCAGCGTAATGCCGAAGCGCGTGCCCTCTTCGTCGCCGAAGCCGACAATCTCAATCGCCAGCGGCAAACGCTGCTGCCGATCGTGCAGCCACTGCACGGTTTCAATGGCGCTTAACACGCCGAGCATACCGTCGTAGCGACCGGCATTGCGCACCGTATCCAGATGCGAACCGAGCAGCAGC
>NZ_DAMBSA010000533.1:0-2510 GCF_032054795.1 Pantoea sp. CTOTU49201 | reverse complement strand
CTATCCGCAAGAGCCGTTACCCGCCGACGACCCGCTGTGGCACACGCCCGGCGTAGTAATGACGCCGCACTGCAGCCTCGACGATCACAGCGCCTATCTCGCCGGATGCCTTGAGGTGTTTATCGATAACCTGGCGCGTTTCCGCCACGGGCAACCGCTGCGTAATCAGGTTGATCCGGCTCGCGGTTATTAACCTCCGAAATTTCCGTAGGGTCGCCATTCATGGCGACCATCTAAAAAAAGCACCAAAGACGTTCATAAATCACAAGGTCATCGCTTTCTCATTCACCAGCATCAGGGGAACCTTATTATGAAATTTGCACGCACTGCTTTGTTAATCTCTGGTCTCAGCGGCAGCTTACTGGCGGGCCTCTCCAGCGCCCACGCAGCCAGCACCGATCCCATCACGCCAACCGCCAGCGACTTCGCGGCGATGGCGCAGTGCAAAACACTGCAAACCAAATATCCGTCGCTGAAAGGCAAAGATCTGGTGGTTGGCCTTGGCGGCTACACCAAAGGCTTTGAAGCGCCATCGGAAAAAGATCCCAGCATCATTGAAGGTCTCGATCCTTCCCTGTTCGAGCGCATCAGCAGCTGCCTCGGCGCGAAACACAGCTACCAAAGCGGCTCATTCAACGTGCTGCTCACCTCAATCTCCAGCGGACGCGCCGATATCGGCCCGATGCTTTACGTCACCGAAGAGCGCATGAAGCAGATCGCCTTTGTCGCCTCGATGCAGGTGCAGGATGGTTCGGTGCTGGCGCAAGGCAACCCGAAGAAAATCAACAGCGTCGATGATCTGTGCGGCAAAACCGTCGCCGCCGCAGCGGGTTCCTACGAAGCCAACAAACTGGTGCCGGAGCAAAGCGCCAAATGCAGCGCTGCCGGTAAGCCCGAAGTGAGCATGCTGATGGTGCAGAACACCGACAACAGCATTCAGGCGGTAAAAAGCGGTCGCGCGGACGTTTACCTGACCGAAGCCGGTTCAGCCATTGCCATAGCCAAAGCGGACAAATCGCTGCAAAGCGGCTTCACCGTGGATCTGCCGATCATGGTTGGCTTCCCGATCGCTAAAGACAACGCCACGCTGCGCGCAGCGGTGCTGGACGCTATGAAGGTGATTCAGGAGAGCGGCGCACAGAAAAAACTGCTGGATTACTGGGGCCAGGGCAGCGCTGCCGAACGTCCGGTGGTTGCGCGTGGTTAATGCATAAACTCAGCCGCCTCGGTGACTAAACCGAGGCGTTGAGGAGGATAACGCCTTGGATGATTTTCTTAAGTACCTGACTTTCCCCTACTTGTGGGAAGGCGCTGTCATCGCCGTGCAGCTGTTGGTTGGCGCGCTAGCGGGCGGCATTTTGATTGGCTTTTTCCTGGCGTTAGCCAGCAGCTCAAAGCACTGGTTTATTCGCGTACCGGTGAAAATCTACATCTATACGCTGCGCGGCACGCCGGTGCTACTGCAGCTGATTTTGCTGTACAACGTGCTGCCGGAATTTGGTCTGCGTTTGAGCCCGTTCACCAGCGCCCTTGTCGCGCTGATGATCAACGAAACCGCCTTCTGCGCCGAAATCATTCGCGGCGGCATTATGGCGACCGATCGCGACCAAAGCATGGCAGCGCAGGCGTTCGGTTATTCGCGCAGCAAAGAGATGATTCACGTTGTGATCCCGCAGGCGCTGCGCGCCATTCTGCCCACCATGGGCAATGAAACCGTGGGCTTGCTGAAATCCACTTCGCTGGCTTCGGTGGTGGGCGTCAATGAGTTGACGATGCGCGGCCAGGCGATTGTGTCGCAAAATTTCCTGTTTATTCCGGTGCTGGTCGCGTCGGGCGGCATCTACCTGATTCTTTCCACGCTGCTGGCGGGCGGTCAGTGGTGGCTGGAGAAGTTCTACAACCTTGATGAACGTGCGCGTCGGGCACGCGCGCGCCTGGCGAAACTGCCGCCGGAAGCGGAAGTGATGCCGATGCAGCTACCAAAACGACGCTGGGATACGCAAACCGCCGCGCCGGTGCTGGAAGTGGATCAGCTGTGCGTTGAATACGCTGGTAAAGCGGTGCTGAAATCGCTGTCGTTAACCGTACGTCGCGGCGAAGTGGTGGTGTTGCTCGGTCGCTCCGGTTCGGGCAAAAGTACGCTGCTGAAATCGATTCTGGCGCTGACGCCACGCAGCAGCGGCACCATTCAAACCGAAGGCCACTTTATGGGCAGCGACGAAAACGGTCGTGCGCTGGCGCAGCGTCATCTGCCGCTGAACCGCGCCAAATCAGGCATTGGCATCGTGTTCCAGCACTTCGCGTTGTTCGATCACCTCACCGCGCTGGAAAACGTAATGAGCATTCTGCTGCGCGTGCAGGGCGCACAGCCGGAAATCGCGCGCGGCAAAGCGATGCGCGCGTTGAAAATGGTAGGACTCGGAGATTTCGCCGCCTCGCTGCCGCATGAACTTTCTGGCGGACAGAAGCAGCGCGTCGGCATTGCGCGCGCGCTGGCGGCAGAACCGCAA
>NZ_DAMBSA010000532.1:0-2540 GCF_032054795.1 Pantoea sp. CTOTU49201 | reverse complement strand
GGGTTTTTGCAGCGAAATCTGGTAGATGCGCTTATCCGCGCCGCTGATTTCCAGGGCATGCACTGTGTCACAAGCTCGATGATCGATAGACTGAATACCAAACAGTGGCTGCTGATGCTTATCCAGTGCGTACAAACCGTTGCCGTGACCGGCCGCGCCAACCGCAATCACATCGCTGGCTGGCGTACCCGCCTGTTGCAGGCAACGGCTCACCGCATCGCTGACGCCATGCCAGATATCCGCCACCGGCCGTTCGGCGTAACCTTCCTGTGGACGATGGGTTTCTCCCGCGCACTCGGCCACCGACAATACGCGACCGCTGAGATCAAACAGCACCGCTTTGATCATGGTGTTTCCGGCATCAATACCGACTATCTTCATATCCGACTCCGTGCAACTGGCGAAGACGGCGCACCGCTAAAGCGCCGGTGCAGGTAAGGCTCAACCCTGCTGATAGATTTCCAATGCGTCCGGGCCGCTGGCGCCCTGATGAATAATCGCCATCAGCGCTTTCACCACGCGCGACGGATTATCGTGCTGATAAACATTGCGGCCATACACCATGCCGCTGGCACCTTGCGCCATCAGCGCGGCGCTTTTCGTCAGCACGCCCGCCAGTTCACCTTTGCCGCCGCCGCGCACCAGCGTAGGACAGCGCGCCGCTTCCACCACGCGATGAAAATCCTCCACGTTCTCAGTGGGATCGGCTTTGATGATGTCGGCACCCAATTCACGCGCCAGCCGCACCAGCGGCACAATCTTCTCCACATCGCCCAGCGAGCCGTAAGCCGCGCCTTGTCCAGCGGGTGCCATCACCAGGGGTTCAATCATCAGCGGCATGGCGTAGCGATCGCAGGCCTGACGCAGGCGGCCAATGTTTTCAACGCACATGCGGAAAATGCCCGGTTCATCCGGGATCAGATAGAGATTCACCACCACCGCAGCGGCGTCCATCTGCAACGCGGCAAGGATCGGTTCATCAGGATTGTGCAGCACCGCCCACATTTCCCGGTGACGCGCCGCGTTGTAGGCATTGCCCACATCGGTGCGCATCACCAGCGCCGGTTTACGTCCAGCCACACGCTGCAGCAGATCGGCCTGTCCGTAGTTGACCTGAATCGCATCCGGCTGCGCGGCGATCAGGTTATCCATCACGCCCTCAATATTCTCCAGACCGATGAGAAAATCGGGCTCGTTGGCGATACCGTGATCAATGGCGACATCCAGGCATTTACCGTGTTGAAACAGACGCTGCATGCGCACTTTATTGGTTACTAACATGTCGTGTTTCCTCCTGAAAAACCGTGGGGTGAAGGCCGGTAAGTCCGTGCAAACGTGCCAGATTGGCGCAGCCGCGCTGCAGCTGCTGTGCGCGTTCGCTATCGCTCCAGCCGAGTGTCGCCGCCATGATCTCGGCGATCTCCTGCACCAGCGGCGCGCTAAGTTCACCGCAAATTGCCAGCGAGGTGCGGCGTACCAGCAGATCCTCCAGCTGACAAACCTGTTCATGCTCAATCAGATACCGCAATTCGAGATCGCTGTAGGCGGCGTGATGCTGCAACATTTGCTCGCTGTGCTGCTGGATCAGCGCCAGCAGCGGCAGGGCGCGGCTGCCGTAACGTTTGGCGAGCTGCATCGCGCGCGGCAGCGGCACGCCATAACGCTGCGCCAGTTGCGCCAGCCACGCGGTTTGTCCTGAAGGTTTGGGGAAGTCTCGCCCGCCGCCAATCGGCATATCGCCGCTCGATACCTGACGTTTTTCACCGAGCAGACGCAGCACGCGATCCGCCGCTTCTTCACCAAACTGACGGAAAGTGGTCCATTTGCCACCGACTAAACAGAGCGTGCTCCAGGCGCGATTGGCGTCAGCTGGCAGCACCACTAACGAGTGATTACGTGAGATTTGGCCGTTAAGTTTGGCCTCGCTGGCGGGCAGCGGACGTACGCCGCAGAAGGTATAAACGATGGCGGAATCCGCCACCTCGATATGCGGGAAGACGAAACGCAGTGACTCGAGGATGTAATCCTTTTCCTCCTCTTCGCACACTACTGCATCGGGATCGTCCACGCGGATATCGGTTGATCCCACCAGCACCTTGCCGAACCACGGGAACATGATGCAGACGCGGCCTTCCTGGTTTTCGAAATAGACCATTTCGCCATCCAGCATATGCAGCAATTCGGGATGAGCGAGGATCAGATGCGATCCTTTGGTGCCGCCAATCAGCTTTGGCAGATCGCGGCTGGAGGTGATGCGTTGGTTAAGCTGGTCGATCCAAGCGCCACCGGCATTCACCAGCACATGCGGTTGCAGGCTAAACTGCTCGCCGCTCAACGCATCCTGCAAAATAACGGTTTCGCCCTCGGCGCTGACCAACTGCAGATAATTGAGCGCCAGCGCCTCTGGACAGGCTTTTTCGGCATCATCAATCAACTCAAATCCCAGTCGTTCCGGCGCGCTGATCCACGCATCGTAATAGCTGGCGCTGTATTTCACCCAGGGCGCGAATCCCGGCCAGCGATTGCGCGTGGCGGCCTCA
>NZ_DAMBSA010000531.1:0-2545 GCF_032054795.1 Pantoea sp. CTOTU49201 | reverse complement strand
GCGCTCTCCATGAATGTCGTCACCTGGAACAGTGCTATCGCCCTCGGCGGTTTGACGGGCGGAATGTTGCTTGAACATGTCGGCTCCCAATCTTTTCCGTGGGCGATTCTGCTATTGCTGTTGGTCGCGTTAGGGATTGCGCTGCGTGCTAAACAGGGTTTCCCGGCTGAGAACAGCCGGACGCAAACTTCACTCAGCCCGGCCAGCGAGACTGACGGATAACGCTACAGAAATTGAGCGGTGAGAAATCCGGCTGTTTATCCTTAATCACATCGGCTTTCACATTGCCAAAGGTGGTGTCCGGTTTATGCCGGATGCCATCGTAAAACGCCTGAATGATCTCCTCCTTGAACGCCGCCGGGCGGGGATAGTTTGCCGTCACGGCACCGATTTCCTCTTCAGTAAACTTCTCATAGCCGATGCCCAGCACGTCCATCTCAACGCCAGCAGTCACCAGCGCGATTTCAGGCGCCATGAACTCTGGGATCCCCGGCGTGGTATGCAGCGCAATCGCCGCCCACACTTTGTCGATATCACCTGGCGCGATGCCGTAACCTTGCAGAAATTCCCGCGCGGCATTGGCACCGTCCACTTCGAAAC
Source organism: Pantoea sp. CTOTU49201 (assembly GCF_032054795.1). NCBI lineage: Bacteria > Pseudomonadati > Pseudomonadota > Gammaproteobacteria > Enterobacterales > Erwiniaceae > Pantoea > Pantoea sp. CTOTU49201. The sequence goes on along the minus strand of NZ_DAMBSA010000531.1, from coordinate 1,945 downwards.
GCTTATCGCAGCTGCAGTGTTCGTGCGTCAGACCAATGTCATGGAACATGCAGCCGATATACAGCAGCTCGTGATCGACGTTAACTCCACGCTGCTGTCCCGCCAGCGCGCCCCAGTAATAGACGCGGCTGGAGTGGTTAAACAGCAACTCTGATTCAGTATCGCGCACAAACTCTGTCGCTTCGCGCGCCATTTTGCTGTCGGGAATGTGGATGCCAGTGATGTTCAAACTCATTTTCTCTCTCCGGTTGGTTGTCTTTTTCCACCATAAAGCGCAGGCTAAAAGTCTCAAAGTGACCATTACAGACGATTAAAGACATTGTGGTGTTTTGCGACATGAGGAATTGAATGCGTCATGAAATAGCGATTCTGGCGGTGCCGGGCGTGCAGTTACTCGACGTTTGCGGCCCGCTAGATGTGTTTGCCGAAGCCAACCGTCTGCTGCAACGGCAGATTTATACGCCACGCATTATTGCGGTTGATGGCGATGAAATTCATGCGTCATCCGGCGTGCGGCTTAGCGCAGATTTGCAGCTGGCTGAAACGCAGAACTATGCGCCGCATACCTTTCTAATCGCGGGTGCGCCGGGCATAAAAGATTTTGCTGCCGATGAAAACCTACTGCATGCGCTGAGCGGTTTATGCATCCGCAGCCAGCGTTTTGGTTCGGTGTGCAGCGGCGCGCTGCTGCTGGCGCGTACCGGATTGCTGGCCGGAAAACGCGTGACCACACATTGGGAAAGCGCAGCTTTACTGGCTTCGCGCTTTCCAGATGTAACCGTAGATGCCGATGCGTTATGCGTGTCAGATGGGCGCGTGCGCACCGCTGCGGGCGTTACGTCCGGGCTGGATTTAGCGCTGCGTCTGGTGGAAGAGGATCTTGGACGTGAAGTCGCGATTGAGATCGCTGCGCATCTGGTGATGTTTTTCCGTCGTCCGGTCAATCAGACGCATTTTATGCGCAGCAATAGCGCGTCGTTGAGCGGTCGCTCGGCGTTGCAGGAGTTACAGCGTTGGGTGATTGCGCATCTGGCGGAGATCAAAACCGTGGCGATGATGGCAGAACATATGGCGATCAGTGAAAGGCATCTGACACGTCTGTTCCGCAATGAACTGGGAATGACGCCGGGACAATGGCTGGAGCGCGAGCGCGTGGCCAAAGCGAAACAGTTGTTAGAGCAAAAATCGCTGCCAGCAAAAAAGCTGGCATTAGAGTGCGGATTTTCCGGTCCTGACGTGATGCGGCGGGTGTTCAGTCGGATAACCGGCATTACACCCGCCGCATATCGAAAAATAACGCGGTTATCGTAGGGTCGCCATTCATGGCGACCATTGCGCATCAATGTGCATCCTACGCTTTCGCAAACGCCAGCAGGTCAGGATTAATCTGCTCAGGATGCGTCGCAAACATGCCGTGCGACAAACCGGGATAGGTTTTCAGCGTGCCATGCTTGAGCAATTTAATCGCCTTATGTGCCGAATCATCGATCGGCACTACCTGATCGTCTTCCCCGTGCAGCAGCAACACCGGCACAGTGATCGCCTTCAAATCTTCGGTAAAATCAGTTTCAGAGAAAGCAGTAATACAGTCGTATTGCGCCTTAGCGCCGCCCGCCATGCCCTGACGCCACCAGTTATCGATCAAACCCTGACTGACTTTCGCCCCCGGACGGTTAAAGCCATAGAACGGACCCGCTGGCACATCGATAAAGAACTGCGCGCGGTTGGCTGCCAGCGCAGAGCGGAAACCGTCAAACACCGATTTTGGTAAACCTTCCGGATTGGCGTCGGTTTGCAGCATGATTGGCGGCACTGCGCCCATTAACACCGCCTTCGCTACGCGGCCTGGCTCAGCGTGCGCTAAATAACGCGCCACTTCACCGCCACCGGTTGAGTGACCAATATGGATAGCGTTGCGCAGGTCCAGCGCTTTAGCCAGTTCTGC
>NZ_DAMBSA010000530.1:0-2563 GCF_032054795.1 Pantoea sp. CTOTU49201 | reverse complement strand
ATGGCGCGGCGGACGGTTTCTTCTTCGGCGGCCAACAGCCAGGCTGGTCGTACCGCACGCTGCAAACCATCATCGGCAATCACTTATCGCAGGCCAAAACCATCATCAGCTTCGATCTGCACACCGGCGCTGGCGCGTGGGGACATCCGATGCTGCTGTCGATTGCCGAGCAGCGCTTCGCTGCGCATGACTGGGGCAAAGCGATTTACGATGAATGGCTGACGCTGCTGTTCACCGGCGCGGGACGCGACAGCGAAACCGGCGTCACCGCGACGGCCACCGGCTATGTGTCGCAATTCCTGCTGACCTCGCTTCCAAACATGCAGATTTTGCCGCTGGTGGTGGAGTGCGGCACCTATCCCGGCGAGGAGATGCATCGCCGCGTGCGCGACGATCACTGGCTGCATCTGCAAGGCGATCCAGCCAGTGAAAGCGGGCAGGCGATTAAGCATGAACTGGTGGAAGGATTCTGGCCCGCCGACGCTGACTGGCGGGCGCTGGTGGCCTTTCGCACCCAACAGATTTTTGTGCGCGGCTGGCGGGCGTTAATCGATTTATAAGCGTCCGTAAAAGGTCATGCGGGCGGTTTCCGACAGCGCAATGCCCGGCTCGGTGTTGTACGCCAGCACCGCCAGCATGCGGGTGATATCGCCTTCGGTTGGCGTGACGCGATGCAGCGAATTACGGCCACGGAATAGCACCAAATCCCCGGCATCAATCGCCAGCGCGTCTACCGGCTGGCGCTGATCCAGCACCGCTGCCACGCCGTCGAAATTCATCTCGCCGGCATCGGCGTCGCGCAGATCCTTCACGTACTGGAACACCGCGCCGGCGCGCGGCTTCTGCACCAGCAGCGTGATGGCAAATGACGAGTTATCAAAGTGCCAGCCCAGTTCCTGACCGTCGGGCGCGTAATGAAGATTGATCGACGACAGCGGATCGGCATACGGATAGAGCGCCTCTTCTCCCAACACATCGCACAAGAAGCTTTTAAACAGTTCATCGTTATAGAGCTGACGCAGCGGTGAATCGGCGGCAATTACATCATCGGTGATGCAGCCTTTGGTGCTGATGACATCGCGATTGCGCGGATGATCGGCGCTGAAAGCCTCATCTTTCTTCATCAGATAAACGTTGTGTTTGCTGGCGGTGTGATACGCCAAATGGCGCTGTGCATCACCTTCAGCAATGATGGCTTGCAGCGCGGCGGGCTGCAGGAACTGACGCAAAACTAAAGCGCCGTGCTGATTAAGTTGCTCACGGCAGGCGCGACGCCAGTCGGCATCGGCCAGCGGATGCAGATCGAAACGAATCAAGGCAGACATAGTTTCACTTCTCATGTGTTACAGGTGTGTAAAGACTGTAACTCGCTGATATGTTAATACGTAACGATAAAAATTTAATACCTTGCTAAGGAAACCTTAATGCCTGCGCCATCACCGCGTTTGCCCAAAATCAGCGTCATTCAATCGTTCAAAGTGGCGGCGGAACTCGGCAGCCTGGCGAAAGCGGCTGCGCAACTGGCGTTAACGCCCGCTGCGGTGAGCCAGCAAATTCGCCAGCTGGAAGAACAATTAGGCAGCGCGCTGTTTGTGCGCACGCAAAGCGGCGTAATGCTGACGGAGATGGGCAAAGAGTATCTGCGTTATGTCACCGAAGCGTTTGACATTCTGCATCTCGGTCAGCAAAACCTGCGTCATGCGGCATCAACACCGCGTTTAACGCTCTATTCGCTGCCAGCGCTGGCCTCAAAATGGCTGCTGCCGAATATTGCGCAGTGGCGCGAGCAGTGTCCTGATATCGATTTAGCGCTGCACGGCACGCATACACAGGTGGATTTCAACGCCACGCCCGCCGATTTTGTTATCTGTTTCGGTGAAGATCGCTATCCGCAGCTGGATAAGCAGTTGCTGTTCCTCGATGAAGTACTGCCGGTGGCGAGCCCGACGCTATTGCAACGTTTTGCCGATCAGGATGTGTTGCAGCACGCGCCGCTGATCCACCTCGACTGGGGCAACGAAGGGCGCTTTTTACCCGACTGGCGCAGCTGGTTTCAGGCGAAGGGCATTGACGATCCGCCACCGCAGCCATCGTTCAGTTTCAATCTCACCTCGCTGGCGATTGATGCCGCCGTGGCAGGCGCGGGTTTGCTGCTCGGTCAGCGGCGTTTGATTGCCAGCGAACTGGCGCGGGGCGATTTGATGATCGTCGATCCACTCAGCCTGCCGCTCAGCAAACCCTATTTCCTCGCCTGGCCGCAGCGTTCACTCAGCCAGCCAGGCAGCGATGCACTGATCCGCTGGCTCACGCAGCTAGCCCACTCGTAGGGTCGCCATTCATGGCGACCAGCAACCGGCACGAACTTGTAGAATCGCCATTTAAGGCGTAAGACTCGTCAGTTAAGCGTCTTTCGGTCACCATAAATGGCGACCCTACAAATGATTGGCGCTTTTTTCGGATGGTCACCATAAATGGCGACCCTACAAATGATCGGCGCTTTTTTCGGACGGTCACCATAAATGGCGACCCTACAAATGATCGGCGCTTTTTTCGGATGGTCACC
>NZ_DAMBSA010000529.1:0-2566 GCF_032054795.1 Pantoea sp. CTOTU49201 | reverse complement strand
GACGCGCGAAAATCACAGCGCAGTAGCGGAATTTACTCTGAAAGCCGGTGAGACCGCCGAATTTGTCTTTGGTAACGATGACGATGCCAACGTGGCCAAGATCGCCACCGAGCAGTGTTTCCATGACACGTTGCAATACTGGCGACGCTGGAGTAGCCACAGTTCCTATCGCGGTCGCTGGCAGGAGATGGTGACGCGTTCGGCGCTGGCGCTGAAGCTGCTAACCTCGCATCAGCACGGTTCAATCGCCGCTGCCGCAACCTTTGGTTTACCGGAAGAGTTGGGCGGCGAACGCAACTGGGATTACCGCGCCTCGTGGATCCGCGATGCCTCATTCAGCATGTACGCGCTGATGCGCCTCGGCTACACCGAAGAAGCGCGTGACTTCACCAAATGGGTCGGCCGCTGCGTCGAGCACAGCCACGATGACACGCCGCACTTACAGGTGATGTATCGCCTCGACAGCGGCACCGAACTGCACGAAACCGAGTTGCTTAATCTTTCCGGCTACGCCAATTCGCGTCCGGTGCGCATCGGCAATGATGCCTGGCGTCAGACGCAGCTCGATATTTACGGCGAGCTGATGGATGCCATTTATCTCGCCAACAAATATGGCGAAGCGATTTCACATCGCGGCTGGAAGTACGTCTCCGATATGATCGATTACGTCTGCGTTAACTGGAATCAGCCCGATGCTGGCATCTGGGAGATGCGCGGTGAGCCGGAGCATTTCCTGCATTCACGCCTGATGTGTTGGGTGGCGCTCGATCGTGCGCTGCGATTAGGCATGAAGCGTTCATTGCCGATGCCGTACGAACGCTGGGATCGGGTGCGCAGCGAGATCCGCGATGATATCTGGCAGAATTTCTGGAACCCGGAACTGGGCCATTTCACCGCTACGCGCGGCGGAACCTTCCTTGATGCGTCGATGCTGCTGATGCCGCTGGTGCGCTTTGTTAGCTCAACCGATCCCGACTGGATTTCGACGCTGGACGCGATTAAAACGCATTTGGTGAGCGACGGTTTAGTTCGACGCTATAACATTCACGAGACGCCTGCCGATGCTTTAACCGGTGGAGAAGGATCCTTTGCCGCCTGTTCATTCTGGTATGTGGAGTGTCTGGCGCGTGCGGGCCGCGTACATGAGGCGCATTTTGAGTTTGAAAAGCTGCTGAGTTACGCCAATCCGCTCGGTCTGTATGCCGAAGAGTTCACTTCGCACGGCGAAGCATTGGGTAACATGCCGCAGGCGTTGACGCACCTGGCATTAGTCAGTGCCGCTTTTTTCCTCAATCGTAAACTGAGTAATGAAGTAACGCTGTGGCAGCCGTGAAAATTCACTTTTTGGGCTGCGGATCCAAGAGAATTGTCTGGTAAAGACAAGGAATTGCGTAAAGTATCTGCAGCCAGTAAAAATCCTGATTTCCATCAATGCGTCAATGCACATATAATGCGCAGCGGGTCATACTGACCACGATGGATTCGACACACTGACAAGCCTGAAACATGGCCATAACGACTTGAAAAACATGAAAATGAGCATTCGCGCGTTCGCTTCACTCGCCCTCGCACTGGCGGCGTTCAGCCAGTCGGCATTTGCAGTAGTCTATCCGCTGCCGCCGGCTAACAGCCGTCTGATCGGCGAAAACATTGAAATCACCGTACCTGATGACAGCAAACTTCCGCTGGAAGCCTTTGCTGCACAGTATCAGATGGGCCTCAGCAATATGCTGGAAGCCAATCCGGGCGTTGACGTTTATCTGCCAAAAGCTGGCACTAAAATGATCATCCCACAGCAGCTGATTCTGCCTGACGCGCCGCGTGAAGGCATCGTGATCAACAGCGCTGAGATGCGTCTTTATTACTACCCGAAAGGCACCAAGACTGTAGTCGTGCTGCCAATCGGTATCGGCGAGCTCGGTAAAGATACGCCGATCAACTGGACTACTGCGGTTGAGCGTAAGAAAGATGGCCCAACCTGGACGCCAACCAAAGCGATGCACGCAGAATATGCGGCACGCGGCGAGAGCATTCCTGCGGTGTTCCCGGCTGGCCCGGATAACCCGATGGGCCTGCACGCGCTCTATATCGGTCGCCTGTATGCAATTCACGGTACTAACGCCAACTTCGGTATCGGCCTGCGCGTGAGCCACGGTTGTGTGCGTCTGCGTGCTGACGACATCAAATGGCTGTTCGACAACGTGCCGGTTGGTACGCGCGTTCAGTTCATCGATCAGCCGGTGAAAGCCACCGTTGAGCCAGATGGTTCGCGTTATGTGGAAGTGCACAACCCGCTGTCGACCACCGAAGAGCAGTTCAACTCACGCGAAGTGGTGCCGATCAACCTGACTTCCGCTGTGACCAAAGTGATTGCCGATGCCAGCACCAACCAGGATGCGGTCAACAACGCTATCCAGGCGCGTAACGGTATGCCGATCAAGATTAACGGTCCAGCAGGCGAGGTTCAGCCAGCACCGGTTCCGGTTCAGGAGTCTTCTGACGCATTGCCGAAAGAAGAGCCAATGACACCGCAAGGTATCAACGGTGCAGCGCCAGCGGCGCAGCC
>NZ_DAMBSA010000528.1:0-2610 GCF_032054795.1 Pantoea sp. CTOTU49201 | reverse complement strand
CTGATCGTCGCCAACCATCCGTCATTGATCGATTACGTGATGATCGCCTCGGTGTTGCCCGAGATGGATTGCCTGGTGAAAGCCGAGCTGCAGCACAACATTTTCTTCCGTGGCGTGATTCGCGCCGCCGATTACCTGATTAACAGCGAAGCCGATACGCTGCTGCCAGACAGCCAACAGCGGCTGGCGCGCGGCGATACCATACTGATTTTTCCTGAAGGGACGCGCACCCGTTATGGCGAGCCGCTGAAGTTACAACGCGGTGCTGCCAACATTGCGGTGCGCGCTGGCTGCGATCTGCGCGTGGTACACATTAGCTGCACCGAGCGCATGCTCGATAAGCAAAGCCGCTGGTATCAGATTCCGCTGGTTAAACCGATTTTTACTGTACGCGTACAATCGCGTATTGCTAGCCACGCCTTTAGTGAAGCCGAAGAGGATGCGCAGCCGCTGGCCGCACGTCGTCTGACGCGTCATCTGCAACAGGCGCTGGTGCCTGACGAGACCAACTAAGTTATGCAAGTACTGATTAACGACATTAAACAGATGATTATCGACACGCTGAATCTGGAAGATATCAGCCCTGACGACATCGAAACCGACGCGCCGCTGTTTGGCGAGGGGCTGGGCCTCGATTCAATCGATGCGCTGGAGCTGGGACTGGCGGTGAAAAATCGTTTCGGCGTACAGCTCTCAGCTGAGAGTGAAACGCTGCGCGCGCACTTTTTTTCCGTGGCTACACTGGCCGCGTTTGTTGAACAACAGCAAGCCTGAGAACAGCCAACATGATGAACAAAAACGAAATTTACCAGGAAGTGGCTTCGCTGCTCACCTCGCTGTTTGAAATTGAGCCGGACGATATTCGCCCGGACGCCCGCCTGTATGAAGACCTCGAGCTGGATAGCATCGATGCGGTGGATATGGTGGTGCATCTGCAAAAGCGTACTGGCCGCAAAATCAAACCGGAAACCTTCCGCGCGGTGCGTACCGTGCAGGACGTGGTAGATGCCGTCGACCAACTGATGCGCGACGAAGCCTGATCGTATGCTGCTGCGGCTGCTAAACGGCGTGGCGCTGCTGGCGTGGCCGTTTCTGGTGTGGTTGACCATCACCCAGCCACAGTGGCGCGGCGTGACGGCTCTGCTGGCGCTGCTGTTTGTGCTGCGTGTCTGGACGCTGCGCCGTGCCGCCGGGCCGATGGCGCGCGTGATGCTGCTGCTGGCGTTGGTCGGCAGCGCGTTATGCCTCGCCAGTCTGCTGCTCCGATCGCAACATCTGCTGCTGTGGTATCCGCTGGTGGTCAATGCGCTGATGCTGCTGCTGTTTGGCGCGTCATTGTGGAGCCCAATGCCGCTGGTGGAGCGGCTGGCGCGGCTGCGCGAACCGAATCTGCCACCGCGCGCGGTGCGTTATACCCGCCGCGTGACGCAAGTGTGGTGCGGCTTTTTCATCTTCAACGGCAGCGTGGCGTTGCTCACCTGCCTGCTCAATGATGTCACGCTTTGGACACTCTGGAATGGGTGCATCAGCTATTTGCTGATGGGCACGCTGATGGGCGGCGAATGGCTGCTGCGTCAGCGCATAAGGAAACAGGCATGAACCTACATAGCCTTCGCGATTGGCTCAGCGCGCCGGATCGCATTGTGGCCTGGCACGGCCAACAGCAATACACGCTGCGCACCTTGCGTCAGCAGGTGCAGGCGCTGGTTGATCGGCTGCAAAACCAGCCCGGCCAATATTGGGCGCTGTGCTTTGATAACAGTTATGCCTTCACTGCCGCGCTGCTGGCGCTGTGGCACGCCGGTAAAACGCCGGTGATCCCCGGACACTGTCGCGCGGCCCAGCTGGAAGAGATGGCCGACAGCCTCGATGGCGTGATCAGCGATATGCCGCTGGCGGTCTCGCTGCCGCAGTTGCGCTGGGACGACGCGCTGGTGAGCGACGCATTACCGCCGATCGCCGCCGATGCTTCGCTGGTGCTGTTCACGTCCGGTTCGACCGGCACGCCGCGTCGCGTGGTGAAATCGCTGCGCGCGCTGGATCTTGAAGCCCACTGGCTCAACTCCTTGTGGGGCGCCCGCTTACGTGATTGCCATGTGATTGCCTCCGTCAGCCATCAACATCTGTATGGCCTGAGTTTTCGTATCGTGTTGCCGATGGCGCTGGGTTTACCCTTTGCCGCGCAGCAAATTTTCTACAGCGAACAGCTGGCCGATCAATCACCCGATCGTCGCTACGCGTTTATCAGCAGCCCGGCGTTTTTGCGTCGTCTCGATTCGGCGCTAGCCGGGCCGCGCTGTGAGCTGATCGTCTCCGCCGGTGGCGCATTGCCGTGGACGGCGGCGCAGCATGCGCAACAGGCGCTAAGCTGTACGGTTGATGAAATTTATGGCAGTACCGAAACCGGCGTGATTGGCTGGCGCTGCGCCCGCGAGGAGAACGCGCTGTGGCACGCTTTCCCGCAGATTACCCTGCGTGAGCAGCAAGCCGGACGCTGGCGGGTGTTTTCCGCTTTGCTGGAAACCGATGCTGGTTGCGCGCTCGACGATCGTATTGTGCAGCAGCCGTCCGGCCAGTTTCAGCTGGCGGGGCGTCAGGATCGCGTGGTGA
>NZ_DAMBSA010000527.1:0-2615 GCF_032054795.1 Pantoea sp. CTOTU49201 | reverse complement strand
CGCCACTTCCTGAAACGCCTTAAACGCCGGTTCATCCATGTGCGCGCCGCTGTAGGCGCGGCGGGTTTCAATCTGCAGATGCTGCATGCGTGCCTGCGCATCCTCGACAGCATGCTGCGTGCCGCCTTCGCCCAGCGTTTGCCCATCAATCACATCGTCGCAGTGACGACACCAGGCATACAGCATCAGCGTGCTGCGGCGCGTCGGCGCATCAAACAGCTTGGCGGCAGTGGCGAAACTCTTCGAGCCGACCGCCATGGTTTGCGTCACTTGCTCAAGTAAAGGCTGTCGATTCATTCGGCGCGATCCTCCAGCATCAGCTGAGCGGTGGCCTTGGCCGAACCGATTACACCGGGCACGCCCGCGCCCGGATGCGTACCGGCACCCACCAGATAGAGATTGCTGATATCGGCATCGCGGTTATGCGGGCGGAACCAGGCGCTTTGCGTCAAAATCGGCTCCAGCGAAAACGCCGAGCCGTGATGGGCATGCAGCGTGTCGCGAAAATCAAACGGTGTAAACATTCTGTGTGTCACTAATTGCTGACGTAATCCCGGCATGTAGTGCTGCTCCAGATAAGCAAAAATTCGATCGCGCAAGCGCGGTCCTTCCTGTTGCCAGTCGATGTCAGCGGTGCCGAGATGCGGCACCGGCGCTAACACATAAAAGCTGCCGCAGCCGGGCGGTGCCAGCGACGGATCGCTACTGCAGGGCGCGTGCAGGTAGAGTGAAAAATCGTCTGCCAGCTGGCTGCTGTTAAAAATCTCATCGATCAACTCACGATAGCGCGGGCCAAAACAGACGGTGTGGTGCGCGAGCTGTTCATGCGGCTGGTTAAGGCCAAAATAGAGCACAAACAGCGAGTTGCTCATGCGCTTACGCTTCAGCGATGTCGCACGTTTCATTGCCAGCGGATGATGGCGCAGCAGTTTGTCGTAGGTATGCACCACGTCGGCATTGGAGGCCACAGCCGCAGCATCGAAGCGTCGTCCGTCCTTTAACTGAACGCCGCTAATGCGGTTGCCGCTGGTTTCCAGCTGGCTCACTTCGGCATTGAGTAACAGCTCGCCGCCCAGATCCTCAAACAGTTGCGCCATGCCTTGTACCAGCGCACCGGTGCCGCCACGCGGAAACCAAACGCCCCATTCACGTTCCAGCGCATGAATTAAGGTATAGATCGATGACGTTGCAAAAGGATTACCGCCCACCAGCAATGAGTGAAAGGAAAACGCCTGACGCAGATGATCGTCCTGAATAAATTTCGCCACCATGCTGTAGACGCTGCGCCATGCTTGCAGACGCCCTAGTTGCGGCGCGACACGCAGCATGTCACGCACCTGCAAAAACGGCACCGTGCCAAGTTTCAGATAACCTTCTTTGAACACCTCGCGTGAATAGGCGAGGAACTGACGATAGCCTTCAACATCTTGCGGATTGAACGTGGCGATCTGCTGCTCCAGCAGCGGCTGATTGTTGTCGTAATCGAGCTGTTTGCCATCTTCCCAACACAGGCGATAGAAGGGCGTGACCGGCATCAGCTCGACGTAATCGCTTAGCGATTTTCCCGCCAGCGTGAACAACTCTTCGATGGCGCTGGGATCGGTGATCACCGTGGGTCCGGCATCGAAGGTAAAGCCGCTGTCCTCAAATACATAGGCGCGTCCGCCCGGTTTGTCGCGCTGCTCGAGTAAGGTGGTTGGTATGCCCGCCGCTTGCAGGCGAATCGCCAGCGCCAGGCCGCCAAAGCCTGCGCCAATCACAAAAGTGCGTTTCATTTTTTCTTCCCTGGTTCGACAGAATTCAACAGCGCGCGCAGCGCTTCACAGATGGGCACCGGCGGCTTGCCGCACAGAATCCGCGCTTTATCACTCAGGCGCAGTTGCCCGGCGTAAAAGCGGCTAATTAACCCGGCATCGAGCCGGTAAAAACGTTGCATCACTCGCCAGCGCTGCTGCGGCTTGCCGGCCAAAAACAGCATGCGGTTCAGCAGGCGGAAAAATCGCTGCTCGCGCCACTGCTGACGGGCAAAGCGTTCGATGTGTTGGCTGAGCGTGCGGGCGTCGGTGGGCAACAGCGTGGCCACTAACTCCGCCAGCGCCACGGCGGACGGCAAGGAGTAGCCGGTGGTGGCATGAAACAGTCCGGCGCGCAGGCCGCTGCACGCTTGGCCGCGCTGCTGTTGCCAGAATCGGTCAATATCGCCGCTCAAGGTAATCGGCAAAATGCCGTGCTCTTCTCGCAGCAGCGTGCCAAGCCGCCAGTCTTGCTGTTTGGCATAGTCGATGATGTGCTGACGAGCGGTGTTCTCCGCCAGCATGGGTTGATTAACGTAATGGGTATCTTCAATCAATAACCGATCAGCGCTGAGCGGCAGCGTGTAGACAAAACGATAACCCGCTTGCTGATCGACGGTGGCATCCATCAGGATCGGCTGTTGCAGGCCGTGCGGCTGCGCCAGTTGCCACTCTTGTCCAAGAAACACCTGATAACCCAGTTGCAGATGCGGCGTTGGTTGTAAGCCGCGACCATCAATCACCACTTGCGCAGCAAGCTCACGGCCATCCGCCAGCGTCACCTGTGTGGGTTTTACCTGTTTAACTGCAGTATTTGTCCAC
>NZ_DAMBSA010000526.1:0-2623 GCF_032054795.1 Pantoea sp. CTOTU49201 | reverse complement strand
TGTTTTATTATTTTGGGATGGCGTGATTATTTTTATATTGAAATCGTCATATATAAAAAGGTCGCCATAAATGGCGACCCTACAATATAGTCAGCTTTTACGCTTTTTCACCAGCGGCCACGCCAGTAACAGCAGCGCAATCCAGCCGAAACCAACGTACAGCGACACGCGCGTATCCGGGAAGTACCCAATCAGCCCAATTATGAAGGCCAGGAACAGCACGCCGAACCATGCGGTTTTGCTGCCGCCCGGCATGGCAAAATCCAGCTTACCAGCTTGCTCTTTGCCAATCTTGCGGCGGAAGGCGATCTGCGACAGCAGAATCATGATCCACACCCAAACGGTGGCAAAGGTCGCCAGTGAGGCGATGACCAGGAACACTTTCTCCGGCATCAGGTAGTTGAGATACACCGCGATCAACATCGCCAGCATCATCACCAAAACGGTCACCCACGGAATCCCGCGATTCGAGACCTTCTGGAATACCTTCGGTGCGTGGCCTTGCTGCGCCATGCTGTGCAGCATACGTCCCACGCCAAACACATCGCTGTTAATCGCCGACAACGACGCCGTTAGCACCACGAAGTTAAGGATCGATGCCGCCGCCGCAATGCCCAAATGCTGGAAGGTCAGCACGAACGGACTGCCGGAAGTGCCCACCTGATTCCACGGATAAATCGACATGATGACGAACAGCGTACCAACGTAGAACACCAGAATACGCATCGGTACAGAGTTGATGGCGCGTGGAATTGAGGTCTTCGGATCTTCCGCTTCACCGGCGGTAATGCCGATAATCTCAATCCCGCCGTAAGCAAACATCACCATCTGCAGTGACAGCAGCATGCCGACGATACCGTGCGCGAAGAAGCCGCCGTTGGTCCACAGATTGTGAATGCCGGTCGGCTGGCCGCCGTTGCCGATGCCCCAGAAAATCATGCCGAAGCCAGCGATGATCATGATGATAATGGTGGCGACTTTGAAGAAGGAGAACCAGAACTCCACTTCGCCAAACACTTTCACGCTCATCAGGTTGATGGCACCGATAATTAGCACCACGCTCAGCACCCAAATCCAGTGCGGCACATCGGGGAACCACACGCCCATGTAGATACCAAAAGCCGTTACGTCGGCAATCGCCACAATCAGGATTTCAAAACAGTAGGTCCAGCCAGTGATGTAACCCGCCAGCGGGCCAAGATAATCCTGCGCATAACGTGAGAATGAGCTGGCCTGCGGGTTGTTGACCGACATCTCACCCAGCGCACGCATGATGATGTACGCCACCGCACCGCCGATGATGTACGCCAGCAGCACGCTTGGGCCTGCCATTTTGATGGCATCCGCCGAGCCATAAAACAGCCCGGTGCCAATCGCCGATCCCAGCGCCATAAAGCGAATGTGGCGCGTGCTCAGTCCGCGTTTGAGCTTATTGGTTTCTTGCATAACACTCAGTACCTTGAAAATGAAAAACCACGGGCAAGCCCGTGGTTGGAATTAACAGCAATGTCGCTTACTGATGAACTGCGACCTGCTCACGTCCTTTTGCCCGATCAACCACCGCAGCAATCACCAGCATCGCCAGCGATGGCGGCAACCAGGAAAGTCCCTGATCGGCCAGCGGCAGATGCTGACTGAACAGCGGCAACACATCTTTAAAGCTAGTGGTTTTGATGGCATCAACGATACCGAACAGCAGGCTTACCAGCATGGTCGGCGCGATGATACGCGAACTTTTGTTCCAGAACTTCAGCGTGAAGCTCAGGACCACCAGCACGATGCATGGCGGATAAATCGCCGTCAGCACCGGAATCGAGATCTGAATCAGATGGCTCAGGCCGAGATTCGACACCACCATTGAGAACAGACCCAGAATAAATACCAGCGTTTTATACGACAGCGGAACGTATTGCGCAAAGAATTCTGCACAGGCACAGGTCAGGCCCACCGCCGTCACCATGCAGGCGACGAAGATCAGCGCGGCGAGGAAGAAGCTGCCCATGCCGCCGAAGGTCTGCTGCACGTAAGCATGCAGAATCTCAGCACCGTTGGCGCTCTGCGCCACTAATGCGCCGCTATCGTTACCGAGCTTGAACAGCGTCAGGTAAATCAGCGTCAAACCGATACCAGCGATAATGCCCGCCAGCATGGTGTAGCGCGTCAGCAATTTGGCATCTTCAACACCGCGTGAACGCGCCGCATTGACGATCACGATACCAAACACCAGCGCACCCAGCGTATCCATGGTCAGATAACCATTGACGAAGCCGCTGGAGAAGGCGGCACGCTGATACTCTTCGGTGCCCGGCGAAACGCCGCCCGCCGGCCAGATCAGCACGGCAACGCCGAGCACAATCAGCGCCAGAATTTTCAGCGGTGCGAGGAAGTGGCCAACAGTATCCAGCAGTTTGCCCGGATACAGCGAGATACCGATCACCAGCGCGAAGTAAATCAGGCTGTAGATGAACAGCGGCAGCGCGCCGTCGCCGGTCAGCGGTGCAATACCAACGGCAAAGGAAACGGTAGCGGTACGAGGCGTGGCAAACAGCGGGCCAACAGCCAGGTAGCAAACGGTCGCCAGCAACAAACCTGCGGCTTTACCAATCGGTGAGCTAAGCGCATC
>NZ_DAMBSA010000525.1:414-2629 GCF_032054795.1 Pantoea sp. CTOTU49201 | reverse complement strand
CCATCCGCAAACCGCGATGAGTATTGGGCAGATGCTGGGGATCGGTAACGCCAGCACCGCTATTACCGGACGTGAACTGGAAGTGATGGATGATCATCAACTTGGCGAGGCGGCGCAGGCGTACGACATCTTTGCCCGTACCAGCCCGGAAGATAAGTTCCGTTTGGTGCAGGCGCTGCAAAGTAAGAAAGAAGTGGTCGGGATGACCGGCGATGGCGTTAACGATGCGCCTGCGCTGAAGCAGGCCGATGTGGGTATCGCCATGGGGATCAAAGGCACCGAAGTGACCAAAGAAGCCGCCGATATGGTGCTGACCGACGATAACTTTGCCACCATCGCCAGCGCGGTGCGGGAAGGGCGGCGAGTGTATGACAACCTGAAAAAGACCATTTTGTTCATCATGCCAACCAACCTCGCGCAGGGTTTGCTGATCATCATTGCCTTGCTGGCGGGTAACTTAATTCCGCTGACGCCGGTATTGATTCTGTGGATGAACATGGCGACCTCCGCCACGCTCTCTTTTGGCCTGGCGTTTGAAGCGGGTGAACCCAATATCATGCGTCGTCCGCCACGCGATCCCAAACTGCATGTGATGGATGGTTTCGCCATCTGGCGCGTGATTTTTGTTGGTTCGATGATCGCCATCAGCGCCTTCGTGCTGGAAGCCTGGCTGCAACCGCGCGGCTATTCGCCGGAATTTATTCGTACGGTGTTATTACAAACGCTGGTGACAGCGCAGTGGTTCTATATGCTGAACTGCCGTGTGTCTGACGGCTTCTCACTCAGCAAAGGCTTGCTGATGAATAAAGGCATCTGGATCGTTAGCGGCGTGCTGCTGGTCCTGCAATTGCTGATTATTTACGCGCCGTTTATGCAGCTGCTGTTTGGTACCACCGCGCTACCGTTACGCTACTGGATTATTACTCTGATCATTGGCTTCGTGATGTTTTTAATTGTCGAAATCGAAAAACCATTAACCCGGAGATTCAGAATCAATTAATAGCGCGTGACATTCAGGCCGTTGCAATCACGGCCTGAATGTTTTTCGTCACTTGACCTCAAACAAGGCCCAGCGCACAGGTTTTTCTCTATAATACATTTTGTATAGGATGAAGGATCTTAATGATGGGATTGAACGAGTTTCCTTTATGGTCAAGACTTTTGCGCGTACTGTTAATTCTCGCCACGCTGACCATAATTCTGACCGGTATTTATCTGGCATCAGCGTTAATTAATCAGGTGATGCTGTCGCTGTTTCTGGCGATAATGCTCGACCCATTAATCAGTCGGCTGGAAAGAAAACGCGTGCCGCGTTTACTCTCATCCCTGCTGGTGATTGTGCTGCTGCTACTGGTGATTGTGTTCACTATTATCAAACTCACGGTATTAACCCCCGATTTAATCCAGCTAAGCCGCCAGGCACCGCAGCTACTGGCCGAACGCTTCGAACCGGTGACGCAGACGTTTACTCATCTGGGCATTGTGTTGACGCCCAACGACATGCTGGCGTTTGTGGATGCGGGGGCGGTGGTACGCTTTGTCACCGGTTTTCTCACGCAAATACCCAGTATTCTTTCCTGGTGGCTGATGGTCTTTCTGATGCTGTTTTTCATGCTGTATGAAATGAAAAATTTGAAAACTCTGCTGCGTAAACAAGCCGAAGGGAAATATCAGCGCTATTACGTGGCGCTGGAAGAGGGCGTGCAAAGTGTGATCGTTTATGCCCAGGTAAAAACCCTGACCAGTATTGTCGGCGGCATTATTGTCTGGGCAGGCGCGCATCTTCTCGGCCTGAAATTCGCCTTTTTCTGGGGCGTGTTGATGTTTGTCTTCAACTATATTCCGGTGTTGGGTTCATTTATGGCGGCGATCCCGCCTGTGCTGCAAAGTTATATGCTGTACGATATCCAAACCGCATTGGTGGTCGCGCTGTTCTTTGTGGCGCTGAATTTAATCCTGAGTTCAGTGATTGAGCCGTTATTATTGGGCAAACGATTAAATATGGCGCTCACCACCCAGCTACTGGCGTTTCTTATCTGGCAGTCGTTGTTGGGTATTATCGGCGCAATTCTGGCGATTCCGTTGACGTTTATGTTGAAAAAGATATTACTGGCGAGCGCTGGGAATGAAACGCAGGGAGAGCATTTTTCAAAAAGGTCGCCATAAATGGCGACCCTACGAACACCGTTCTCGCTTTTGTAGGGTCGCCATTTAT
>NZ_DAMBSA010000525.1:0-404 GCF_032054795.1 Pantoea sp. CTOTU49201 | reverse complement strand
CCTCAACCCAAAGCATCAAACCTTCTTACCCGGATAAAAACTCTGATACAGCACCGGCAACACCAGCAGCGTTAGCACCGTAGCGAATCCCAGACCGAAAATAATCACTACCGCCATGCTCTGGAAAAACACATCTCGCAGCAGCGGTAACAGGCCGAGCACAGTGGTGAAGGCGGTGAGCAGAATCGGGCGCAGACGCGAGGTTGCGGCATCGAGTATCGCTTGCTGCAACGGCTGATGCCGCCCCAGCTGGCGCGTTTCCTCAACCAGCACGATACCGTTGCGAATCAGCATGCCCGACAAACTCAGCAAACCAATCAACGCCATAAAACCAAACGGAATGCCGGTAAGCAGGAAGCCGCAGGTGACGCCAATCAGCGCCAGCGGCACGGTAATCCAGATCG
>NZ_DAMBSA010000524.1:0-2633 GCF_032054795.1 Pantoea sp. CTOTU49201 | reverse complement strand
AGCATTCTGGCTAATCAGGCCGACATCCCTTCCCTGCGCAACGATATTGAAGGCAAAAACGACATTGATGGCATGACCAAAATGTTGGGCAACGCGCTGAAACCGATCCCAGTTGATGAAAGCCTGCTGGAATATCTGCAACCGAAAAAACGTCTGGATTACATCAAACAGTGGCGCGAAGCAGCCGGTAAATAACCGCCGTTATCAAGCGCGGCGACTGCGCCGCGCTCAGCTTTCTCTTATCTGATTTCGCCATTCAGGGTCTCAATATGCGTGCATTGCATAGAAAGTGGCAAAGCCTGCCGCGCGGCGTTGTGGTGCTGATAACCGCGCTGGTTATCTACGTTCCGCTGTCGTTTATCGTGATACAAAGTTTCTTGTCCGCGCCGTTCTTTTCGCCGTCGAAAGAGTGGAGCCTGGAATCGTTTGCATTTATTTTCACCGATCCCGACTTCTACAAAGCGCTGCGCAGCGGATTTATTCTCGCTTTCGGGCTGGTGATCATCGCCATTCCGCTGGGCGGTATTCTGGCGTTCCTGATGGTGCGTACCGATTTACCTGGCCGACGCATCATTGAGCCGCTGATCCTCGTGCCCATTTTTGTCTCGCCGATGGTGCTGGGCTTTGGTTATGTGGTGGCGGCGGGCCCGGTGGGATTCTTCTCGCTGTGGGCGCAATCACTGCTGGGGTTCGTGCCGTGGAATATCTACGACATGTCGAGCATCGTGGTGATCGCTGGCCTGACGCACGTCCCGCACGCCTATCTGTACATCTCTTCTGCCCTGCGCAGCGTGGGATCGGATGTGGAAGAAGCCGCACGTATTTCGGGTGCTTCGCCGTTACAGGTGATGACGGCGGTAAGTTTACCGATGGTACGCCCGTCAATTCTGTATGCCATCGTGCTGTTGTTCTTCCTTGGGCTGGAAGTGTTCGGTTTGATGCTGGTGCTGGGCGATCCCGAAGGCAACATGGTGCTGGCCACCTATCTCTATCAGCTGACCAATAAACTCGGCACGCCGTCTTATCACCTGATGGCCGCCGTCGCGGTAGTGCTGATCTGTATCACTATTCCGCTGGTGATGCTGCAACGCCGCCTGATGCGCACCGCCAATCGCTTTGTCACCGTGAAAGGTAAAGCTTCGCAGGCGCGTGCGCTGCCACTGGGCAAATGGCGCTGGGTGGCGGGCGCAGTTGTGGCATTCTGGCTGACGGTGACCATTGGCGTGCCGCTGCTGGGCGTGGTGCTGCGTGCGTTTATCTCTAACTGGGGCGTTGGCGTTTCGATCTGGGATGAGCTGTCGATCAAGACCTTCCAGACCATCTGGGCGCAGCCCAACCTGCTGCGCGCTATCGTCAACTCAATGGCGATTGGCGTGATCGGCGGCGCGCTGGCGGTGGGTTGTTATCTGTTTATCGGTATCGCCATGCACCGTAAACCCGATAACACCACGCGCTTCCTTGATTACAGCGTGCTGGTGCCGCGTGCGGTGCCGGGCTTGCTGGCCGGTCTGGCGTTTCTCTGGGTGTTCCTGTTCCTGCCGATGTGGCTGGATAACTCGCTCAAATCGGGCTGGCTGTCGGATTTCGTCTGGTCGCAGTGGCTGCGCGATCACCTTATCGTCTGGCTGCGTTCGCTGCGCAGCACCATCTTCAGCGTCTGGCTGGCCTACACCGTGGTGTGGATGGCGTATGGCCTGCGCCTGATCTCCTCAACGTTATTACAAGTGGGTCCAGAACTGGAAGAGGCGGCGCGCAGCACTGGCGCCACACGCGGACAGATTACGCGTCACGTCACCATTCCGTTATCCCGCTACGGCCTGATTGGCTCATGGCTGCTGATGTTCCTGATTTTCGAGCGCGAATATTCCACCGGCGTGTACCTGCTTTCGCCCGGCACGGAAACCATCGGCTCAATGCTGGTTTCCCTGTGGGCGGCGGGCGCGATTGATATCGTTGCCGCACTCTCCTTTATTAACATCCTGCTGGTCGTGGTCGGATTGGGTATTGCCCTGCGATTTGGAGTCAAATTACATGATTGAATTATCGGTCGAGAACCTGCACTTAACGTACGGCGACAATCCGGTGCTGAAAGGCGTGTCGATGAATTTGCAGCGCGGCGAAGTGGTTTCCCTGCTTGGCCCGTCCGGCAGCGGCAAAACTACGCTGCTGCGCGCGGTCGCGGGGCTGGAGAAGCCGACGCAGGGCACCATTGTGATTGGCAACAATACGGTTTACGCCGGCACGCCGCGCAGTGAGATCCCAGCGGAAGAACGTAATCTGGGGTTGGTGTTCCAGTCCTACGCGCTGTGGCCGCACAAAACCGTGTTTGAGAACGTGGCCTATCCGCTGAAGCTGCGCAAAGTGGCGGCAGCGGAGATCACTCAACGCGTGCAGGATGTGTTGAACCAACTTGGCCTCGGCCACCTTGGCAAACGCCATCCGCACCAGCTTTCTGGTGGTCAGCAGCAGCGCGTGGCGATTGGCCGTGCACTGGTGTACAACCCGCCGGTGATCCTGCTGGATGAACCGTTATCAAACCTCGACGCCAAACTGCGCGAAGAGGCGCGCGTGTTCCTGCGCGAGCTGATTATCAAGCTTGGCTTGTCGGCGCTGATGGTGACGCACGATCAAAA
>NZ_DAMBSA010000523.1:0-2685 GCF_032054795.1 Pantoea sp. CTOTU49201 | reverse complement strand
TTCTGCTCGCCAGGATCGGCAAACACGTAATATTGAGCAATGGCAACGAGAAGTCGAAGAGTGCAAACAGGAAAACGAACTTTCTCTGAAACGATATCAGGCGATGCGCCAACGTTGGGCGGAGCAGTATGCTAACTGGCAATTTGATGCGGCTGAGCATGAAAAAAAGATTGCAAGCAAAGCGGTGTACATTGCATCGCAATTCGCCACCGATAACAGTTATTTCGAATCACTACTATCCGAAGTCATTCAGGCGGCTGATTGGCCACGTGAGACGCTGGTGTCGTTTCAGGTGAATACCTCCACATCTGAAATTCTTATTGAAGTGGATTTGCCAGAGTATGAAATGCTGCCCACTTCATCAGTGCGGGTGAATGCACGTGGAACAGAGATTATTGAGAAAGAGTTGTCACAAAAGGCTATCCGCGAACGTTATGCTCTTCATGTTCACGGGATCGTATTGCGGCTGGCTGGCATGGCTTTTTGCGCGCTGCCTTTTAATACAGTAATTGTCAGTGGTTTCACTCAGCGAATCAGTAAGCAAACCGGGCACCTCAATGACGAGTACATCATATCCTCACGTATTGAACGTCATTTATTTGAAAGGCTCAACTTTAGTAATCTGGAAAATGTCAGCCCGATTGAAGCTTTTGATCAATTCAAAACACAGCGTCGCATGAGCGCAACTTTCATTTTTCAGCCAGTTACGCCTATTGCTTAAGAATAGGGGCGCGGCCTCTACTACTCGGAAACTTTAACTAACTTTGACGCGACCGCATTCATTTGGTCTAAAACTGGGGACAGAAGAATCTGTAATAACTCCACTCCAAAAAAGAAGCGGCCTTAAGGTCTAATGCCGTTCAGTTAAGCAATAAATTGCATGTTTATGAAGGTGCGCATAAATGCGCACCCTACGAAAACCTTCCCAAACAATTGTAGGGTCGCCATTTATGGCGACCGTTTTATGCTTAACTGATGTGCATTAGGCCCTAAGGCCGCCAAAAACCTCAATTGCAGTGAACATTGAGGAAGGAGGATAATAAACGGGTTAGCCTTTCACGCCTCCGGCGGTCAGGCCGCTGACCAGCCAGCGTTGTGCCAGCAGGAACACCAGCGTAATCGGAATTGCAGAGAGCACCGCCGCCGCCGCAAAGTCGCCCCACAGATAGTTTTGCGGGTTGAGATATTGCTGCATGCCGACCGCCAGCGTGTAGCTATTTACATCACGCAGCAGCAGCGACGCGACCGGCACTTCAGTAACCGCAGCAATAAACGCCAGAATAAACACCACCGCCAGAATCGGCACCGAGAGCGGCAGCAGCACCAGCCGGAATGCCTGCCACGGCGTGGCGCCATCCAGCGCGGCGGCTTCTTCCAGCGAACCGTCGATGGTTTCGAAATAGCCTTTAATGGTCCAGACGTGCAGGGCGATGCCGCCGAGATAGGCAAAGATCACGCCGCCATGCGTATTCAGGCCGATAAATGGCAGATATTGGCCCAGGCGATCAAATAGCGCATACAGCGCCACCAGCGACAGCACGGCCGGGAACATCTGGAAAATAAGCATGCCTTTTAACAGCGTGGCGCGCCCGGCAAAACGCATGCGCGCAAAGGCATACGCGCAGGTGGTGGAAAGCGCCACAATGCCAATCGCGCTGATGGCGGCGATTTTCACCGAGTTCCACAGCCACAGTAGCACCGGGAAGGGCGGCGGCGTCACGCGGCCGTCGGCGTGCTCGACGCTGAAACCTAACGCCAGCTGCCAGTGTTCCCAGGAAATCTGCTCCGGGATCAACGAGCCGGTGGCGAAGTTGCCAGCGCGCAGTGAGATGGCGAAGACCATCAGCAGCGGAAACAGGATTCCCGCAATAAATATCAGCAGCAGCAGATGCGTCATAAATAGACGTAGCTTTTGCGATTTGGGTTGCACCATAGCCATAACGCCTCCTTAGTCGAATTTCATCCGCACGGCTTTAAGATTGATCACCGCCAGCGCGCCCACCAGCAGGAAGATCAGCGTGGCAATCGCTGCCGCCAGACCAAAGTCCTGTCCGCCGCCACCCTCAAACGCAATGCGCCAGGTGTAATTGACCAGCAAATCGGTGTAACCGGCTGGCGTAGTGGTGCCGATACGATCCGGTCCGCCGTTGGTCAGCAACTGCACCAGCACAAAGTTATTAAAGTTAAAGGCAAAACTGGCGATCATCAGCGGCATCAGCGGCTTCAACAGCAGCGGCAGGGTAATCAGGAAGAAGTTCTGCAGCGGCCCGGCACCGTCCATCGCCGAAGCTTCATAGAGATCGTCCGGAATCGCTTTCAGCAGCCCCATGCAGAGAATCATCATGTAGGGATAACCAAGCCAGGTATTCACAATAATCAACATGGTGCGCGCCAGCGTCGGATCACTGAACCACGCGGGCTGGAAGCCAAACAGCGCTTGCAGCATCACGTTGATTTCACCAAAGCTCTGGTTGAACAAGCCTTTGAAAATCAGTATCGAGATAAAAGCGGGCACGGCGTAGGGCAAAATCAGCATCACGCGATACACCGCTTTACCTTTCAGCGCTTCCCACTGCACCAGGCAAGCCAGCACCATGCCGACCGCCACGGTGAGAATCACCGTCACAAACGAAAACAGCAGCGTCCAGCCAAAGATCGCCAGAAACGGTTTTTGAATCCCTTCAT
>NZ_DAMBSA010000522.1:0-2689 GCF_032054795.1 Pantoea sp. CTOTU49201 | reverse complement strand
CAAGAAAGGTGAGATATAGGTGTAGAGAATGTTGTGCGCCAGCACGATGCAAAGCACCAGTAACAATACGCTTCGCACGCCGGGTAAACGCGACACCGCACGCAGTGGCCTACGTTGCTGTGCCGATTGTCCCGGTTGCTCCGGTGCGGTCAGACGCAGCAACAGCATCAACAGCAGTGACAACGCACTGAGCGCCATAAAACTCTCGCGCCAGCCGATGGCATTCCCGACGAAAGTGCCAAGCGGTACGCCGATGGAGAGCGCCAGTGGCGTGCCGGCCATCGCAATGGCAATTGCTTTGCCCTTTTGCTGCGCAGGCGCCATCGCTGCCGCGTAGCCCGCCAGCAGCGCCCAGAGTACGCCTGCTGCTGCGCCGGCAATCGCACGCGCCACCAGCAGCAAGGTGTAATCACGGGCAATGGCCGTCACCAGATTCGCCACGGTAAAACCGGCCAGCGTAAACAACAATAAACGGCGGCGGCGCATTCCTTGCAATAGTGTCATCAGCGGGATGGCGGCCAGAAAGGAGCCCACCGCATAGGCGGTGATGCTCTGCCCAGCCGCAGCGGCTGAAATGGCAAAATCCTGAGCCATCGGCGTCAATAATCCGGCGGGAAGCGCTTCGGTAACAATGGTGACAAACGCCGCCAGACTTAGCGCCAGCAACGGAATCAGCGGTAAGCGATCTCTCATTGTTCCTCCCACAAACCCTGATACACCGCGTCACGCAGTTCATTAACAAACGCGCCTGACATGCCTTCATACAGCGTGTTGCTCAAGGCGACGACACTCAACTGCTTAAGCGGATCGACAAACCAGGCATGCCCGTATGCGCCGCCCCAACGCCAGGTACCGATCGATTCTGGCGAAGCGGCGAGAACAGGATCGCGCAATACTGAGAAGCCAAGACCAAAACCGACGCCCGGTGAATCTGGAATCTCATGTGCACCAATTTGATCGCGCGCCATTTCCGCCACCCAGGCCGACGTCAGCAGTGTCCCGCCGCCCGTGCGCAGGGTTTCCTGCAGGCGCATCACATCGTTGGCGGTTCCGACCAACCCAGCTCCACCGGAAGGAAATGCATGCCGATCATACACGCGGGAGGGATTAAATCGGATGCCGACGGTGCCTTCAAACGGCGCAACACATTCACCTTCGCGGAGCGCATGAGGCTGCGGATAATCGTTCACATACGCGGTGGCTACGATATGTTCTGGCGATAAGAAAAAGTCCGTGGCGCCCATCTCAAGCGGCCCGGTGACCAGCGCCCGCACCGCCTTATCCAGTGGCTGTTGCTGCACCTTTTCAATCAACGCACCCACCACGTCAATCGCCAGCGAATAACACCATGCTGAACCTGGCGCAAACAGCAAAGGCACCGAACCGATACGCTGTACATTTTCCGCCAGCGTCAAATCAGACCTGTCCATGCCATCCGACACGCCCGCTCGCGCATACGGACCGTCGTCACTCTCCTCCAGAAAACGATAGCCAAGCCCGGCGCAGTGACTTAGCAACTGACGCAAGTTAATGGTTGCCGCACTGCCGTCTGCCAGCGTCGGCTTAAAGCCGGGCAGCTAGCGCTGCACATCTTCATCCAATTGCAGCTCGCCTTGCGCCACCAGCACCATTGCGGCGGTGGAAACGATCAGTTTGCTCATCGACGCGAGACGGAAACGCTCCCCTTTCACCATCGGGCGCTGATTTTCCCGATCGGCCCATCCCGCCGCCTGGTGATAAATAATCTCGCCGCGCTGCGCGACCATCACCTCGGCCCCGACTAAACGCTGCTGGTCCAACGCCTGCTGAATCACATTCTTAAGTAAACCCTGCATGCTTTTCTCTCCTCAATAATGAATGACATCACAGTAGCCACTTCTCAATTACGGAAAAAGCGGGGTATATTTCTCGACTTAACGGACAATAATGTCCGCAATGGCGGAATCAAATGGACAATCTGAACGGGTTTATGGTGTTCGTGCAGGTCGCTGAAACCCGCAGCTTTGTTGCTGCCGGGCGTCATTTAGGGATCTCTGCTTCTGCGGTGGGGAAGAGTGTGGCGCGGCTGGAGGAGAAACTCGGTGTCAGGCTGTTTCACCGCAGCACACGTAGCATCACGCTTACTGCCGAAGGCTCCCTTTTCCTGCAGCGCAGTCGCCGCATTTTGGCGGAGATTGAGGCTGCCGAAAGTGAACTGTCACAGGCCGCTGGGCGCCCAAGTGGGCGTTTGAAACTAAGTCTGCCGATTGTAGGATCGCTGATCTTGCCGGTATTGGGGGATTTTATGCGGGCATATCCGGAGATTCAGCTCGATCTGGATTTCAGCGATCGCGTGGTAGATGTGATTGCCGAAGGATATGACGCAGTGATGCGCGGCGGTCCGCCAACGGATTCACGGCTGTCGGCGCGTAAACTGGGCTATGCCTACTCTGTTGCAGTCGCATCGCCGGACTATCTGGCCCGGCATGGTGAACCCAAAACGCCTGAAGAGTTGAATCAGCACGCTTGTTTGCACTATCGCTTCAACACCACGGGCAAGCTTGAGCGCTGGGTACTGCGCGGTTACGAAGATGAACAGGAACTGACACTGCCCACCACCATGATTTGTAACAACATTGAAACCCGTGTCTGCTTTGCCATGCGTGGCTTAGGCATTGCCATGCTGCCGGATTTCTCTATTCGTGAGGCA
>NZ_DAMBSA010000521.1:0-2699 GCF_032054795.1 Pantoea sp. CTOTU49201 | reverse complement strand
TTCGGCGTAGGGTCGCCATTAAGGGCGACCGCTATTAAACCCTGCCCGCCAACCCCTCAATCCGCCGCATAGCCGCCAGCAAGCGCGCTTCGGTCACCGCTTCGGCCATGTTCTCCATATCCGGCGCATGCACCGATTCGCGCACAATCAGCGCCAGCTCATGCTCATCCAGCTCGGCAATCTCGCTTAGCGTCAGCGGCACGCCGCAGTCGCGTGCCAGGCGCATCTCATCCAGCACCTCCTCATCGGCGCGGTTCTCCAGCGCCAGCAAACAGAGGTTACCGAAGCCGACCAGCAAGCCGTGACCAAACTCGCGGGTTTTATCGCAGAAGGTAAAACCTTCATAAATCGCATGCGAAGCCGCTGCGTGTGCGCCGTTGCTCATCAGCGAGGTTAATCCTGCCCAGGTGAAAATCGCATCCAGCACCTGATCGAGCGACGCGCTGCTCTCACCGCGCAGCACTGCGGCATAGGCCGCTGGACCATGTTCGGCAATCACGTCATAACAAATCTGGCTGTGCGCCAGTGACGAGAGCGCATTGCCGTCGCGTGCCGGATGGCGTGCGCTGACCGCACGGAATTCGTACCACTTCGCCAGCGTATCGCCCAGCCCGGCGGCCAGCCAGCGGGCGGGCGCTTTTGCCAGCAGCTCGCTGTCGATAATTACTGCTGCCGGTGCCTGCGGCAGTGGGAAGATATCGAAGAAATTGCCGTTGTCATCATAACGAATACTCAGCGGCGTGACCGCGGAACAGGTGGCGGCGATGGTTGGCAGCGTCACCACCGGCAAGCCGAGCTGCGCGCCCACCGCTTTCACCGTATCCAGCGATTTACCGCCGCCAACGCCAATCAGCACCTCGGCGTGCAGTTCAGCTGCCAGCGCCGCTAAACGGTTGATGTGATTGATCGAGGTTTCGCCGCCAAACCACTCTTGCGCCAGCAGCGTGACGTTGGCCGCCAGCAGTTGCGCGCGAACTTGCGCTTCTACCGCCTGCAACGCCTGATGGCCGCCAATCAGCAGCGCACGCTGGCCCAGCCCGGCGCAGATCGCGCCTAATTGATTGATCACGCCCGCACCGCGCAGCACGCGCGCCGGGAACACCAGATTCTGTTGTGTCATCACTTGTTCTCTGTGTAACGGACGCCGGGCAACACGCACAGCATCTCATAAAGGATATTGGCCGCCAGCTGCGAGGTCATGCCGCTGATGTCATACGGCGGCGAGACTTCCACCAGATCGCCGCCCACCAGATTGAGTCCACGGCAGCCGCGCACGATCTCCAGCCCTTGCATTGAGGTTAAACCGCCCACTTCCGGCGTACCGGTGCCGGGCGCCCACGCGGGATCGAAGCTGTCGATATCGTAAGAGAGATACACCGGGCCGTTGCCGATACGTGCGCGCACCTCGGCCATCAGCGGCGTCATGGAGCGATACCAGCACTGCTCGGCGGGCACCAGATGGAAGCCCTGATCGACGCCCCACTGAAAATCATCGGCGGCGTAACCTTGCGCACGTTGCCCAATCTGTACCACGCGCTGACAGTCGAGCAGGCCTTCTTCCACCGCGCGGCGGAACGTGGTGCCATGCGCGATCTTCTCGCCAAACATCTCGTCGTTGGTATCGGTGTGCGCATCAATGTGAATCAGCCCCATCGGACCATGCTTCTTCGCCAGCGCGCGCAAAATCGGCAGCGTTAGCGTGTGATCGCCGCCCAGCGTTAACGGGATAATCGGCCAGTTATTCAGCTCGGTATAATAGTTTTCGATGATATCAACCGATTTCAGCAGGCTGTAAGTGTTGATCGGCACATCACCGAGATCGCCGACGCGCAGTGAATCAAAGGGCGCGGCGCCGGTAGCCATGTTGTACGGGCGGATCATCACTGAATCGGCGCGAATGGCACGCGGGCCATAGCGCGTGCCGCTGCGCTGCGAAGTGCCGATATCCAGCGGAATGCCGACGAATGCCACATCCAAATTGGCCGGTGTCTCAGCGGCCGGCAAACGCATCATGGTGCCGCGTCCGGCAAAACGGGGCATCTCGTTGCCGCCTTGCGGCTGGGGGAAATCGGTCATCACGCACTCCTTCAGTCAGGTGAAACCCATCATTACCCAGCCCGCGCGCCGGAAAAATCCTTGACAGCAGATAATCACTTCAGAGATTACTTAACTTTAGTCAGCAATCACTGAAGGAAAATCGGTGCAGACGCTTCCCAACCTTAAACTGCTGCAGGTGTTCGCCAGCGTGGTTGAAAATCAGGGCTATTCGCGCGCGCAGCAGGCGCTGAACATGACCACGCCCGCCATCAGCGCCTACATGAGCGAGCTGGAAACTCAGCTCGGTTTTATCCTCTGTCAGCGCGGACGCGGCGGCTTTACCCTGACCAGCAAAGGCGAGCAGTTTTATCGCTACAGTCAGGAGATGCTGGCGACGCTGGAGGGTTGGCAGGAGCAGGTGGAAACCTTGAAAAGCGCGCAGGGCGGCACTTTTTCGCTTGGCGTGGTGGACGCCACCGTCACCGACAGCACGCTGGATCTACCCGCTGCGATTGCGCGTTTTAATCAGCGCTTTCCAGCGGTGTTTTTCAATCTGAGCGTACGCGATCCCAATGAGTTGCAGCAGCAGTTGCTGGAGGATCGGCTGGATTTGGCGATTGGTCACTTCCCGCTGCGCGCCAGCAATCTGGTGACCATTCCGC
>NZ_DAMBSA010000520.1:0-2707 GCF_032054795.1 Pantoea sp. CTOTU49201 | reverse complement strand
TTCAGACCAAACAGTTTAACGTTGGTGTTGTTGTAGCATACGTCGACTTTAACCTGCTCATTGGCGCGGGAAACCAGGAACGGTGCGGCGTTACAGGTCACAGCCACTTTGCCGCCAATCGCCAGGCCTGCGGCGGTGCCCACCAGCGTTTGTTCCGCGATACCCACGTTAACCAGCCGATCGGGGAAGGCTTTGATAAAGGGCGCAATTTTGGCGGTTGAGGTGGAATCGGCCACCACCGGCACTAAATCGACGCCGCGATTAACCGCATCAATAAATGCCTCGACCATTACCGTCGCCAGGTGTTTTGCATTACTCATCTTTCAACTCCTCCAGTGCCAACTCAATCTCTTCCCCTTTCGGCACGCGGTGATGCCACTCCGGTTTGCCCTGAATAAAGGAGATGCCGAAGCCTTTTTCGGTATGCGCCACAATCACCTGCGGCTTGCCACTGTTGCGCGGCAGGTTTTCGATGGCTTCCACCACCGCCGCCATGTCATTGCCGTTACACTCGCTCACCTCCAGACCAAAGGCGCGCCATTTATCCGGCAGCGGATCGGTGTTCATGATGTCGCGCGTGTGACCCGCCAGCTGCAGCTTGTTCTTGTCGTTGATAATCACCAGGTTATCGAGGCCGTAATGCGCCGCCACCAGCGCGGCTTCCCAGTTGCTGCCTTCCGCCAGCTCACCGTCGCCGGTAACGACAAAAATCCGTCGGTCGCTGTTATCTTTCTTCGCCGCCAGCGCAATGCCGACCGCCACCGGTAAACCGTGGCCCAGCGCACCGGTATTCAGCTCAACGCCCGGCGTTTTTTGGCGCACCGGATGGCCCGGCAGATGCGAATCCGAATGCTGATAGGTCGGCAGCCATTCGGTTGGGAAGTAACCGGCTTCAGCCAGCACGCAGTAATAACCGCCTACCGCATGGCCTTTCGACTGGATATAGATGTCGCGCTGCGGATCGTTGGTGCGATCCGGCGCGCAGTTAAGAATGCGGAAATAGAGTGCGGTGAGGATCTCTACCTGTGAGAGATCGGCACCGGTATGCCCGCCCGCCGGGCTGCCCGCATTGAGCTGAATGATGCGGCGGCGCACGGCGCGCGCTTTCGCTGCCAGATCCGCTACCGAATATTTGAAAGGATTCATAGACACCTCTGAATTTTAAAGCATGGATGAATATTTATTCGTAATGGAGAAAAAAAGGTGCAGACAATCAGCGCCTGCACCCAACCGATTAACTTTTTGCCGGGCTACCGCCCTCCTCAATCAGCGCTTTCTGCGCCACCACCGCCGCTTTCTGCTGCATGCGGCTCTGCATTTGGTCGATGATCACCGCCACGATAATCACGATGCCTTTGATCACCATTTGCCAGAACTCGCTCACGCCCATCATGATCAAACCGTCGGCGAGGAAGCCGATCACAAAGGCACCAATCAGCGTGCCGAGAATGGTGCCGCGTCCACCGGCCAGCGAGGTGCCGCCCAGCACTACTGCGGCAATCGCGTTCATTTCAAACGACGTTCCGTTCGCCGGATGGCTGGCCACCAGCTGAGACGAGACCACGATGCCGGCAATCGCCGCGCAAAAACCGGAGATGGCATACACCCAGATTTTCACCGACTTCACTTTCACGCCCGAAAGTTCAGCGGCGCGTTCGTTATCACCAATCGCGTAGACCTGGCGGCCAAACGGCAGACGCCGCGCAACGTAGGCAATCACCAGCGCCAGCAGTACCATCATCCAGATGGCCCACGGCAAACCGAGAAAATAGCCCGCGCCAATCTTGTCGAATCCGGTATTTCCTAGCATTTCATTGCCTTGCAAACCGGGAAAGGTTTCACCGCCCGACGTAAGCATCGCCGTGCCGCGCAGGATGTACATGGTGCCGAGTGTGCAGATGAACGGTGCCACGTTATAGCGGGTAATGATCCAGCCGTTTGCCGCGCCAATCAGGCCACCAATCAGCAACACAATCGGTACGATCAGCCACACGCTGGGGAAGATGGCGATGCCAAACATCGGCAACACAATGCCTTTGGTGATCAGCCAACCGGCGATCATGCCGCACAGGCCGAGTGTCGCGCCGATGGAGAGATCGATGCCCGCCGTGATGATGACAAAAGTGATGCCGAGCGCGAGGAAGGCGTTAATGGCGATGTGTTTCACCATGATCACCATGCTGCCCACCGCGAGGAAATCGGGCACCGTGATAGCGAAGAAACCGACAATCAGAAACAGCGCAATAAAGGTGCGCAGTTTGAGCAGCAGCAGAATCAAGCTTTCGCGTGAGTTGAACGCTTTAGCTGGCGATGCGAGCGCGAGCGCGCCGTTGTTTTTCATATCAGAACCCTTGTGCGCTTGCTTTAACCAGCGCCGCCTCTTCCGCTTCAGCGCGCGGCAGGTCAGCAGTCAATTTGCCGCCGGACATCACAATGATGCGATCGGCAACAGCCATGATCTCTTTCAAATCAGAGGTGGAGAACACCACCGCAATGCCCTGTTCCGACAGCTTCACCATCATGCGGAACACCTCGCCTTTGGCACCCACGTCGATGCCACGGCTCGGTTCATCCAGCAGCAGCAAGCGCGGATTGGTTAGCAACGAGCGACCAATCACCACCTTTTGCTGATTACCGCCGCTCAGCGCGCTGATGGCGACATCCGGCGAGGAGATTTTGATCGCCAGATTGCCGACGGTGCTGGTCA
>NZ_DAMBSA010000519.1:0-2712 GCF_032054795.1 Pantoea sp. CTOTU49201 | reverse complement strand
TCGTTGCCAGAAATGCGGCTTCACTGCACATGCACTTTACTGGCATTGCCCATCTTGCCGCGCCTGGTCTTCCGTAAAACCTATTCGTGGACTCGACGGCCAATAAATGGCCGTATTTGTATTCTATCTAAAGCTTATTAGTTACAACATACTATGGTATTTAATACTAACACTTCTTCAGCATCGTGCAGCGAGCGGTCAAACAGGCAAGTTCTGGTGGCAGCGTGATTGTAGGCACCGGCCTGCGCAGGTAGAATGCTTGCCGTTTGTCCATCGCGCCTGCGGGTGCCTGTTACTGAGGAAACGTTATGCCTGTAACCACTTCACCTATTCTGGTGGCACTCGACTATCATGATCTCAACAGCGCCCTGCAGTTTGTAGACCGCATTGATCCAAGCCAGTGTCGCCTGAAAGTGGGCAAAGAGATGTTCACGCTATTTGGTCCATCGCTGGTGAAAACGCTGCAGGAACGTGGTTTTGAAGTGTTCCTCGATCTCAAGTTTCATGACATTCCAAACACCACCGCACATGCAGTCGCGGCAGCGGCCGATCTCGGCGTATGGATGGTGAACGTGCACGCCAGCGGTGGCGCACGCATGATGAACGCGGCACGTGAAGCGCTGGTGCCATTTGGTAAAGATGCACCGCTGCTGATTGCAGTCACCGTGTTGACCAGCATGGATGAAGACGATCTGAAAGGTTTGGGCATTACCTTATCTCCAGCTGAGCAGGCTGAACGACTGGCGCGTTTGACCCACGATTGCGGCCTGCACGGCGTGGTTTGTTCGGCGCAGGAAGCCGCGCACTTTAAGCAGGTTATTGGTCAGGATTTCGCGCTGGTTACCCCAGGTATTCGTCCGGCTGGCAGCGATGCGGGCGATCAGCGCCGTATCATGACGCCGCAGCAGGCTAAACTCGCTGGTGTGGATTATATGGTGATCGGGCGTCCGATCACCCAATCCGCCGATCCGGCCGCCACACTGCAGCAAATCCTGCAAAGTTTACAGGAGGCTTAATGGCTCAGGACAATCGATTGGTGTATTCGACCGACAGTGGCCGAATCACACATGAAGAAGAGAAAGCGCCGCGGCCGAAAGGCGATGGTATCGTGCGTATCCAGCGCCAAACCAGCGGACGCAAAGGGAAGGGCGTGTGTCTGGTCACCGGCATCGATCTGGATGATGGCGCACTCGAAAAACTGGCCGCTGAACTGAAGAAAAAGTGTGGTTGTGGCGGGTCAGTTAAAGAGGGCGTTATTGAGATTCAGGGCGACAAACGCGATCTGATTAAAACGCTGCTGGAAGCCAAAGGCATGAAAGTCAAACTGGCTGGCGGTTGAAACAGTTCGGGCCACTTATTAGGTGGCCCGTTGTTAAGTAGATGCGCTGCGTAGCCTGATAATTATATTTTATTTGCTGATCTGGTGGCCGATGATGCCGCCGACAGCTGCGCCGCCAACGGTACCGAGTCCGCTACCGTTGGTCAGTACTGAACCACCAATGGCACCAGCACCCGCACCGATTGCGGTATTACGGTCGCGTTTAGACCAGTTTGAACAGCCGCTCAGCGCGACAACTAAAGTTGTTGCCAGGACGGCAGCAGTAAGACGTTTCATTGTTGTAGTCATTAACTTCTCCTTGATTGTTATCACCGAGGTAACTTTCTAAGTATAGATGTTACGGCGCACTCGGCAGGGTACAACGGTCCTAAACTACAAGTCTGCAATCCATATCTTGTTTAATCATCAAAACCAATCTTCGCCACATATTTACTGCCTTAGCGACTTTCCGCAGCTTTTACAGCCATTCCTTCCATAACGCTTTTCCTCACTGCTCCGCACAATTCAGCTATCACAGTTTGCAGGAGAAAAAAGATGCTGGAAGCGTTAAAGCAGCAGGTGCTGGAAGCCAACCTCGATTTACCCCGTTACAACCTGGTCACCTTTACCTGGGGCAATGTCAGTGCGGTGGATCGCGACCGTGGCATATTGGTGATCAAACCGTCGGGCGTGAAATACGAACAGATGCAGCGCGACGATATGGTGGTTGTCGATCTCGCCAGCGGTGAGGTGATTGAAGGTAAAATGCGCCCGTCATCGGATACCGCTACGCACCGCGCGCTGTATCTCGCCTGGCCAGAGATAGGTGGCATCGTTCATACGCACTCGCGGCACGCCACCATTTGGGCGCAGGCTGGACGCGAAATCATCGCGTTGGGTACCACGCACGCCGATGATTTCTACGGCACCATTCCTTGTACACGTCAGATGAAGCGTGAAGAGATTGAGCAGGAATACGAGTGGAACACCGGGCAGGTGATCATTGAAACTTTTGCGCAGCGCGCAATTGAGCCAACAGCGATTCCCGCCGTGCTGGTCAATTCCCACGGCCCATTTGCCTGGGGCAAAGATGCGCATGCTGCGGTACACAGTGCCGTGGTATTAGAAGAAGTAGCCTACATGGCGCTGCATACCGAGCAGCTGCGCACTGAGTTACCGCCGATATCGCAAACGCTGCTTGATCTGCACTATCTGCGTAAGCACGGTAAAAATGCGTGGTATGGGCAAAACTGAAGTTAATCCACGAACCTTTAGTGCATGTCGCTGAAAACGACAAATTTGCCAGAGGCGCTGGCACGTCTGCTGCGGCAAAAGGGCCATTCGCAGCGCTGAGGCTTTTACGTTGGGCCAGGAGCCTCACGCATGGATGCGTG
>NZ_DAMBSA010000518.1:0-2730 GCF_032054795.1 Pantoea sp. CTOTU49201 | reverse complement strand
TTTATCTACGATGCCCTGCCCGCGCTTACTTTTGCTGGCATCTTCCGGCTTTTTGTATTTGCCGCTGAGGAAGCCGCTGGCCAGTGAATAGTAGTTGATCACGCCGAGGCCATTTTTCACCGCGACCTGCTCCAGACCGCTTTCGTACTCCTGACGATCGTAAAGATTGTATTCCGGCTGCAGCGTTTCATAGCGCGCCAGGCCGTGCTGCTTGCTTACATCCAGCGCTTCCTGCAGACGTTTAGCGTTGTAGTTAGACGCGCCAATCGCACGCACTTTGCCCTCTTTGATCAGCGAATCGAAGGCTTTCAGCGTATCCAGCAACGGAGTGGTTTCATCATCGCGGTGCGCCTGATAGAGATCGATGACGTCGGTTTGCAGGCGACGCAGCGAATCTTCCACCGCCTGACGAATGTAAGCCGGTTTAAGACCGGTTTTCTCTGGTGACAGCTCCATGCCGACTTTGGTGGCCAGCACGATGCTGTCGCGCTTGCCGCTTTTCTTCAGCCATTTACCGATGATGGTTTCCGATTCGCCACCTTCGTTACCCGGCGCCCAGCGCGAATAGACGTCGGCGGTATCGATGAAGAACAAGCCCTTCTCCACCAGTGCATCGAGCAGTGAGAACGAGGTTTTCTCATCCACCGTCCAGCCAAACACGTTGCCGCCAAAGGTGAGACGGGGAACTTCGATACCGCTGTCGCCAAGCTGGCGGAGTTTCTGTTGACTCATTTTGTTCTCCTTATTCAAACGAGACAGGTCTGCTATTGAGCTTAGCAAAGGAATTCGTCGCGCTTATGCGGATTGCTGGCAGAATATTTACAGAATATGAATACTTACCTTCGCCAGGGCGATATTCTTATTTCCTTCAATTTTTGCCCGATCCGGGCGACTACAATCATTCGTTTGCGTAGTGGCATTTTTATTACGCACCTTGGGAATACGAAACCGCTGGAGAGCACACACCTTGATGAACCGTCGACTAAAAACAAGCTTGCTGGCTGTAGCCGTGATTGCCGTATTGGCTGGCGGATATTACTGGTGGCAACATCCAGCGGAACCGAATAAACAGACGCAGGCTGAAGGTCAGCAGCAGCGTGGACGCGGCGCAGGCGGCAAACGCCCCTTAGCGCCAGTGCAAGCCGCCGCTGCCACAACCAGTAGCGTGCCGTATTTCCTCAGTGGCCTCGGCACCGTCACCGCCGCCAACACCGTCACCGTGCGCAGCCGTGTTGATGGGCAATTGATGGCGCTGCACTTCCAGGAAGGTCAACAAGTGGCCGCTGGCGCTTTGCTGGCGGAAATCGATCCGCGTCCTTATCAGGTGGCGTTAACCCAGGCGCAGGGCCAATTGGCAAAAGATCAGGCCACACTCGCCAATGCACGCCGCGATCTCAGCCGCTATGAAAAACTGGCGAAAACCTCGCTGGTGTCGCAGCAGGAACTTGATACGCAACGTTCGCTGGTGAGCGAAACGCTTGGCACCATCAAAGCCGATGAAGGTAACGTCGCCAGCGCCCAGCTCAACCTGACTTACAGCCGCATTACCGCGCCAATTGGTGGACGCGTCGGCTTGAAACAGGTTGATGTCGGCAACTACATTACGTCCGGCGATACCACTGGTTTAGTGGTGATCACCGAAACGCATCCGATTGACGTGGTGTTCAGCGTCGCCGAGAACAACATCAGCCAAATCCTCAAGGCGCAGAAAAGCGGACAGCCGCTGATTGTCGAAGCCTGGGATCGCAGCAACAAAACGCTGCTGACCAGCGGCACGCTGTTGAGTCTCGATAACCAGATTGATGCCACCACCGGTACCATCAAGCTCAAGGCGCGTTTCAGCAACGAAGATGATTCGCTGTTCCCGAATCAGTTTGTCAACGCACGTCTGAAAGTCGATACCTTGCAGGATGCAGTGGTGATCCCAACCGCCGCGCTGCAAATGAGCAACGACGGCCACTTTGTCTGGGTGGTCAACAGCGACAACAAAGTCAGCAAGAAACGCGTTACCGCTGGGTTGCAGGACAGCCAGAAAGTGGTGATCAGCGCCGGCCTCGAAGCGGGCGATCGCGTGGTGACCGACGGGCTGGATCGTCTGACGGAAGGCGCCACCGTAGAAGTGGTGGCACCGCAAAGCGCCGCGACACACAGCACGCGCGCTGCGCAGCCCGCACGCGGAGAGCGTCAATAATGCAGGTGATGCCTCCTGACAGCAGCGGTGGACCTTCGCGCCTGTTTATTCTGCGCCCGGTCGCCACCACGCTGCTGATGATCGCCATTCTGTTAGCCGGCGTGCTCGGCTACCGTTTTCTGCCGGTTTCCGCTCTGCCTGAAGTCGATTACCCGACCATTCAGGTAGTTACGCTTTATCCCGGCGCCAGTCCAGATGTTGTCACTTCCTCGATTACCGCGCCGCTGGAACGCCAGTTTGGGCAAATGTCTGGCCTGAAGCAGATGTCGTCGCAGAGTTCGGGCGGCGCTTCCGTAGTGACATTGCAGTTTCAGCTGACGCTATCACTGGATGTTGCCGAGCAGGAAGTGCAGGCGGCGATCAACTCCGCCACCAACCTGCTGCCGAGCGATCTGCCGAATCCGCCGGTGTATAGCAAAGTGAATCCGGCCGATCCGCCGATCATGACGCTCGCCGTTACCACCACCAGCATGCCGCTCACGCAGGTGCAGGACATGGTGGAAACGCGCGTGGCACAGAAGATTTCCCAGGTTTCGGGC
>NZ_DAMBSA010000517.1:0-2732 GCF_032054795.1 Pantoea sp. CTOTU49201 | reverse complement strand
GTGAGCCAACGCATCATTCCCTTGCTTTCAATGGCCGACAACAGTTTGCAGCAGCCGCGTTATCAGCAGTGGATCAGGCAGACGCAATGGAAAGATCAAAACAGCGGGGCGGTGATGCAGGCACAGCGCGATACCTGGCTGCTTTCGCTGCCATATCAGCAGCCATAAAAAAGGCCAGCATTAGCTGGCCTGTTAGCAAAAGCGAACAATTATTTATTGCGGGTCAGCTGATCGAGGTCTGATTCGATCTCAGCGATCTTGTTAGAGACCACGCTTTCCAGATGGCGCAGATCAGCCAGAATTTTACGCTTCAGATCCACTTCAACCTGGTCGCGCTGGCAAATCTGGTCCAGCTCATCGATCACGTAACGCAGGTTCGGGCTGATTTCCTGCACTTCTTTGTAACCCTGGCTGGTGTGATCGGCGACTACGGTTTTGCGCTGACGTGGATATTTGAATTTCACGCTTTTAGCGAAGAATTCACCTTTGTCTTTGCGGAAGTAGATTTTAAGAATGTCGTTGTTAGCTTCCTGACGCAGGCTATAACGGTCGATGTCTTCAGGAGAGCTGATACCTAAGCTTTTCAGGTTGTCGTACATAGCGTTTATATTCCATCTAAGAGTGGGTGAGCGCGCAGGACTATCATCATCATTCGGGATGCAGCAGAAACGCGGCAACCGGAACGCTTACGGCATACTTAATCAACTGTAGACACAAAAACCGGGATGAACAGTGCGCGACCGGAGTTAACTTGGCGCGGATTATGAACTGTTTGAAAAATAAACGCACGTGTTAATTCGCAGCGCGAAACAGGTAATTCAGGCGGGAGTGTAAACAAATAATTACGGGCCTGTAGCCAGGCCCGTCGGGAAGATTTTCAGGCAGGAAAAGCTTAGTCGATGCTGCGCAGCAGTTCGTTAATGCCTGTTTTGCTGAGGGTTTTAGCGTCAACTTTCTTCACGATCACCGCGCAGTACAGGCTGTAGCTACCATCTTTTGACGGCAGGTTACCTGAAACCACTACCGAACCCGCAGGTACGCGACCGTAATGCACTTCGCCGGTTTCGCGGTCAAAGATTTTGGTGCTCTGGCCGATGTAAACGCCCATTGAGATCACTGAACCTTCTTCAACAATGACGCCTTCAACGATTTCTGAACGTGCGCCGATGAAGCAGTTATCTTCAATGATGGTTGGATTGGCCTGTAGCGGCTCCAGCACGCCACCGATGCCCACGCCGCCTGACAGGTGGACGTTTTTACCGATCTGCGCGCAAGAACCCACGGTCGCCCAGGTATCAACCATGGTGCCTTCATCAACGTAAGCACCAATGTTGACGTAAGAAGGCATCAGCACGGTGTTACGCGCGATGAATGCGCCCTGACGCACAGCAGCCGGTGGCACTACGCGGAAACCGGCGTTTTTGAAACGCGCTTCATCCCAGCCAGCAAACTTCATTGGCACTTTGTCGTAGAAGCGGGTTTCAGAACCTTCCATGACCTGGTTGTCGTTGATGCGGAACGACAACAGCACCGCTTTCTTCAGCCACTGATGCGTTACCCACTCACCGTTGATCTTTTCAGACACGCGCAGTTCACCGCTATCCAGCAGGCCGATAACCTGGGTGATAGCATCGCGGGTCGCGCTGTCTACGCTAGATGGCGTGATGTCGGCGCGGCGCTCAAAGGCAGATTCGATAACGCTCTGTAACTGTTCCATAATGATTTCCTAAGTCTGTAATACGGGTGCCAGCATCGCACTGGCACGGTAAATAAATTTGATTAATCGATTGCGGTCACACTTTATCGTTTGGATTAAGGGCCTCTGTCAACCTCTGTTGCAACACATTGCGCATTTCCACCCCAAGTGCACGCCGCTCACTATCGGCGAGGATGAAAAGATCCTCAACCCGCTCACCAATCGTACTGATGCGTGCGCCATGCAGCGAAACCCCCAAATCAGCGAACACTTCACCCACGCGCGCCAGCAAGCCTGGCTGATCGAGCGCGACCAATTCCAGGTAGCTGCGGCGATCGGTGTGCGTCGGCAGGAAATTGACTTCGGTATCGACACTGAAATGCTTGAGGCGCGCGGACTGGCGACGCGTTCGCGGCGGCACCCATTCGTTTTGCGTGATGGCCTGTTCCAGCGCCTGAATGATCAGCGGATGGCGATCGGCGGCCAGCGGGCTGCCATCTGGCTCCAACACAATAAAGGTGTCCATTGCCATGCCATCGCGGCTGGTAAAGATCTGCGCATCATGCACGCTGAGATTGCGGCGATCCAACTCGCCGGCCACCGCTGCAAACAGGTGCGGACGATCCGGGCTCCAGATAAAGATTTCGGTACCGCCGCGCGTGGCCTGCGGGCTGACCAGCACCAGCGGTTTGTTGAGATCGTGGTGAATCAAATGACGCGCATGCCAGGCGAGCTGATTCGGCGTGTGGCGCAGGAAGTAATCGGCGCGGCAACGGCTCCAGATATGGTGCAAACGCTCTTCGTCGAGATTTTCCATGCGCAGCAGCGCCAGCGCTTGCAGGCGATGATGGCGCACGCGTTCGCGCAGATCCGGGCTGTTTTCCATGCCTCGACGCAGCTGTTTTTCGGTGGCGAAGAACAGCTCGCGCAACAGGCTCTGCTTCCAGCTGTTCCACAAGCTTTCATTGGTGGCGCAGATATCGGAAACCGTCAGGCACGCCAGATAGCGCAGACGGTTTTCGTTCTGCATCACTTC
>NZ_DAMBSA010000516.1:0-2750 GCF_032054795.1 Pantoea sp. CTOTU49201 | reverse complement strand
TGCCGGCAGCAGCCACTGGCGTTTGCACTTGTGGATTATGTGCAGCACCTTTGTGGTATTCCCAATTTTAGGATTGCTGCTGGTGTGGTGGCATCCGGTGAATGTCGGTCCGGAGATTTATACCGGCTTTATCTATCTCTGCATTCTGCCTGCTACCGTGCAGTCAGCCATCGCCTTTACCTCGATGGCGGGCGGGAATGTTGCCGCAGCGGTATGTGCAGCTTCGGCATCCAGCCTGCTCGGCGTATTTATCTCGCCGCTGCTGGTGAATCTGGTAATGAATGTACACAGCGAAATGCCGGGTAATGGGCTGGAGCAGATTGGCAAAATCATGCTGCAATTACTGGTACCGTTTGTAATTGGTCATCTTTCACGCCGCTGGATCGGCGGTTGGGTGGAAAAAAATCGCAGCCTGATTGGTAAAACTGACCAGACATCCATTCTGCTGGTGGTTTACTCAGCCTTCAGTGAAGCGGTTGTGAATGGTATTTGGCACCGCGTCGGTTTGGATACGCTGTTATGGATTCTGGCAGGCAGCCTGCTCATTCTGTTTGTTGCGCTGGCGATTAATCTCGGAGCATCACGCCTGTTTGGCTTTAGCCGTGCCGATGAAATCACTGTGCTGTTCTGCGGCTCGAAAAAGAGTCTGGCGAACGGTGTGCCGATGGCCAACATCCTATTCCCGGCCGCATCTGTGGGTATTATCGTATTGCCGCTGATGATCTTCCATCAGGTACAGTTAATGGTGTGCTCTTTCATTGCCCAGCGCTACAAAGCTGGGAATGAAAAACGGCTGGCGCAGCAGCAAGTAGAAGCGCAGAAGTCCTAAGTAAAACGGCCCGCAAATGCGGGCCGTTTGTTTATTCATTGCGTTTGAGCGGTTTGATTAACCCTTCCAGACCTTCGATCTTAATCGTCAGCGTCAGCTGCATCAATTCACCTAACTTACCGGCCGGAAATTCATCTTTGCGGGCGAACCACAGCAAATACTCCTCCGGCACATCAATCAGCACTCTGCCCTTGTACTTGCCGAACGGCATCACGGTATTGGCGATTTCAACTAGCTGCTGTTTATCCACGTTAGGCTCCGAGCAGGCGAATCATTTCCGCTTCGTCGATCACCGCAATGCCGAGTTCCTGCGCTTTCGCCAGCTTGGATCCGGCCGCTTCACCCGCAATCAGCAAATCGGTTTTCTTCGACACGCTGCCGCTCACTTTAGCGCCCAGCGCCACCAAACGCTCTTTAGCATCATCGCGATTCATCTGCGACAGAGAGCCAGTCAGCACCACGGTTTTACCGGCAAACGGACTATCAATCTCTTCGACATTGACCACTTCAACCTGCGGCCAATGCACGCCAATCTCTTCGGTAAGATCGCGAATCACGGCGCGGTTGCTCTCTTCATCCATGAAGTTACGCACATGCGTCGCTACCACTTTGCCGACATCCTGCACTTCAATTAGCGCATCAAGATCGGCGTTCATCACCTTTTCCAACTCGCCAAAGTGATTGGCAAGGTTAGCAGCGGTGGCTTCGCCGACTTCTCGAATGCCCAGCGCATAGAGAAAACGCGCCAGCGTGGTGGATTTGGCCTTTTCCAGCGCGTCGACCACGTTCTGTGCCGATTTTGGCCCCATACGATCGAGGCCGGTCAGCTTACCGGCCGTAAGGCGGAACAGATCGGCTGGCGTTAAGACGTACTCTTTCTCTACCAGCTGATCGATGATTTTGTCGCCCATGCCATCGACATCCATCGCACGACGCGAAACAAAATGTTTGAGCGCCTCTTTGCGCTGCGCGCCACAAATCAGGCCGCCGGTGCAGCGCGTCACCACTTCACCTTCCACGCGTTCAACGTCTGAACCGCACACCGGGCAATGACTCGGGAAGACGATTTCACGCGTCTCTTGCGGGCGCTCCGATTCCACCACATTGACCACTTGCGGAATCACGTCACCGGCGCGGCGAATCACCACTTTGTCGCCGATGCGCAAACCCAATCGGGCGATTTCATCAGCGTTATGCAAGGTAGCGTTGCTCACCACAACGCCCGCAACCTGAACCGGCTCCAAACGCGCGACTGGCGTAATCGCGCCGGTGCGGCCCACCTGGAATTCGACATCGCGCACGAACGTCATCTGTTCCTGCGCCGGGAATTTAAATGCCACAGCCCAGCGCGGCGCACGCGCCACAAAGCCGAGTTGCTCCTGCAGCGCCTGTGAATCGACCTTGATAACCACGCCATCAATGTCGAAGCCGAGCGACGGGCGCTCCTGCTCAACCTGACGATAAAACGCCATCACTTCATCGGCGCTGTGAGCCAGACGAATACGATCGGTGACCGGCAATCCCCACGCCTTAAACTGTTGCAGACGTTGCCAATGGCTGGCGGGCATTTCACCGCCTTCCAGCAGTCCAAAACCGTAGCAGAAGAAGGTCAGCGGACGTTTGGCAGTAATGCGCGGATCGAGCTGGCGCAGCGAACCGGCAGCTGCGTTACGTGGGTTTGCAAAGACTTTCGCGCCGGTGCGACGCGCTTCTTCATTCAGCTTTTCAAAGCCGCTTTCGGTGATAAACACTTCGCCACGTACTTCAACGCGTGCGGGAATGTTATCGCCATGCAGACGCAGTGGAATGGCGTGGATAGTGCGCACGTTCGCCGTGATATTCTCGCCGGTGGTACCATCTCCACGCGTCGCCGCGCGCACCAGCAGGCCATCTTCATACAGCAAACTCACCGCTAAGCCAT
>NZ_DAMBSA010000515.1:1364-2783 GCF_032054795.1 Pantoea sp. CTOTU49201 | reverse complement strand
CCGCTGCGCTTGAGCGGAGCGAGTAGCGTCAATCGTGGGAACAGACCTGAGGCAATCGCCAGTCCGCTGAGAATAAGCGCGATGGCGGCGAACAACTCATGCGTTTCATTCACAAAGCGCGGGGCGGCAAAACCCTGCGGCTTATCCGGTACCACCACCATCAGCGCTACCAGCGCCCA
The DNA here is from genome assembly GCF_032054795.1 of Pantoea sp. CTOTU49201. Classification (NCBI taxonomy): domain Bacteria; kingdom Pseudomonadati; phylum Pseudomonadota; class Gammaproteobacteria; order Enterobacterales; family Erwiniaceae; genus Pantoea; species Pantoea sp. CTOTU49201. The sequence goes on along the minus strand of NZ_DAMBSA010000515.1, from coordinate 2,604 downwards.
CCACAGCAGGAGCGCACCCCAAACCGCAGGTTGGATGCGGCGCGGCACGTCACGGTTGCGGGCAATCGTCAGGGTTTCACTTGCCATTCGCGTCTCCTTAGCTGGACATGTTGCTCATGTGCGCCATGTTGCTGGCGTGCTGATGAGCAGATTCTGCTGGCAGCAGCTCCGGCACATAGTGCTCGGCGAAGCGTTGCGCATCGGTATCCGGACGGATCACGTTGATTTTCTTCAGCTCATCGATATACACCGCAACCTCTTTGCGCAGCTGCACGCCGGTGGAGTGATGGCTGTGGGTGTGCTCTTTCAGCATCGCGGCAATGTCCTCCACCGCGACGGAACCCGGCACAAATGGCTGGAAGATTTTCGCCGTCTCGTCCGGATGTTCGGCGGTCCACTGCTGCGCATCGACAATCGCCTGGGTGATGGCGCGCGCGGTGGCGGGATCGTCACGCACCAGCGAGCCGCGCAGGCCCAGCACGCAGCAAGTGAGGCTGGCGTATTCGCCTTTCAGGTTGTTATCGACTTCCACCAGATCGTGCTGCTTCTTCAGCAGCCAGCCCTGCGGATCGTCGGTGGCCAGCGCCTGCACTTCACCTTTGCGCAGCGCTTCGCCGAACAGGTCGGGTGGATATTGCAGCCAGTTGACCTGCTTATCAGGATCGATGCCCTGTTTCGCCAGCTGAATGGCGAAGAAGTTGCGAATCGGACTGGCCTGATCGCTCACCGCCACCGATTTACCCACCAAATCTTTCACATCGCGGATGCCGCTGTTTTGCGGAGCGAGTAGACGCATGCAGCCGCCGTGCGTGCCGACAGTGAGGTCAACATCAAAACCCTGCTCCAGCGGCTTCAGCCAGCGCAGCGCCATGCCAATGCCGCCATCGGCCTGGCCGGTGGCAATCGCCTGTAACAGCGCATCGGTTGGGCCGCTGAAGTTCACGGGTTCGACATTCAAACCGTACTTTTTAAAGAAGCCTTGCTTCAGCGCCACCGAAATCGGTGACTGACATACTGCGGTTTGTCCCCAGGCCAGCTTGATGGTTTTGAGAGATTTATCTTCGGCGAACACCTTGCTGCTCAGCAACGGGTTCACCGCCACGCCGGCACTAAAGAGACCCAGCCCGCGTAATAACGCGCGGCGGCTCAGAGAGAATTGTTGAAATGCCATCCTGTCTTCCTTGTAGATAAAGTTCACAGGCACTATGGCAAAGGCAATAAGCGCGACAAAATAACAATC
>NZ_DAMBSA010000515.1:0-1354 GCF_032054795.1 Pantoea sp. CTOTU49201 | reverse complement strand
AATCCCGCATGACATCATGCAGTTTTTCATTATGAATATTTGCGGATAGATTTGCCGGAATGGCTATTTCGCTGCGGGAAGGGTGCGGCTTATGCTTTATTTCTTAGCATATCAAGCAGGAGCGAAAATATGTCCTCAACCTCGGCGGGCGTTAATATTGCGATTGAGAAGGTTAATCATCATTTCACCTTAGAAGGCGAAGATTTACCGGTGCTGGAGAATATTAATTTGCAGGTAAAGGCCGGTGAATTTGTTGCGCTGCTTGGGCCTTCCGGCTGCGGCAAATCGACGCTGCTGCGTTTGCTGGCCGGACTCGAACCGCCCGCCAGCGGGTTACTGGCGGAAGAGGGCAAAGCAATCACCGCGCCTGATCCGTCGCGCGTGGTGGTGTTTCAGGATCCCACGCTTTATCCGTGGCGCACCGTCTATGACAACGTCGGCCTCGGTTTGCAGATTCGCGGAGAGAGCCGCCCGCTGCGCGAACAGCGTATTAACGCGATGCTGGATCGCGTCGGCCTCAGGCAGTTCGCCCGCGCCTGGCCGCATCAGCTTTCGGGCGGTATGGCGCAGCGTGCGGCGCTGGCCCGTGCGCTGGTTAACGTGCCGCGTTTGCTGATCCTCGATGAACCGCTCGGCAAGCTTGATTCACTGACGCGCTTGCGTATGCAGCAGGAGATTGTCGATCTGTGGCAGGAGCAACAGTTCACCACGCTGATGGTAACGCACGACGTGGAAGAAGCGCTGGTGATGGCGAATCGCGTGGTGGTGTTCAGCCCAAGACCAGCAAAAGTGGTGGATGTGATCGAGGTTGATCTGCCGTGGCCGCGCCGCCGCGATGACCCGCAGCTGGTGGCGCTGCGCAGCCGGATACTGGATTTGTTGGGCGCGGAGCGCGTGGCGGCGTGATGCAGTCATCCGCTTATGGCGTATCAGAATCTTTAAGGGTTGTTTCGAGAAAATGCGTGGTGTGATGCATCCATTCACGCATTTCGAAGAGATCTAACATCAAGCTGAAAGAGATGAAGGTTACGCAGATAATCAATAAGATGGCGATGTAGTAAGGCAATGAAGACATCTATTCCTCCCTGGAATACGGTCTGGTTGAGAGGTGATTATTACTTAAGTTTTTCTTATTAACAAACCTTAAGAGTTATACCGCTCAGTTCAGCATTGATTTGCATATGTATGCAGGTGCGCATGAATGCGCACCCTACGAAAACGCGCCAATCCTTTGTAGGGTCGCCATTTATGGCGACCGTAAGGATTTTACTTTCCCGACACAATGAAGCGATAACCGATGCCACGCAGCGTTTTAATATACGCCTTGCCGATTTTCTCGCGCAGATTATGAATA
>NZ_DAMBSA010000514.1:0-2820 GCF_032054795.1 Pantoea sp. CTOTU49201 | reverse complement strand
CTGGCAGAAGCGGTAAAAGTTGTACTGCGCGGTCTGGTCATTGCCGTTATCGTCCAGCCAGAACGGTTTTTTGTTTTCTTCGCTCACATCAGCACCCTATCAATGCGTCGCTCCGGCCAGGCCCATTCGGTGCCCGAAGCGGTCAGCAGCACCGTCAGCTGGGTAAAACGCACAACGCTGGCGTACTGCGTCAGGAACTGCTCCAGCAGCTCGCAGAACAGGCGGGCATCGCCGGTGCCGCTGAACTGAGTTTCATCGAGCGCCACGCGAATACGCACGCCGTGCCAGTGATACGAGGAGTTATAGTCCTGACGCCAGCTGACGTGACGAATACCACTGATGCGACGGCGGTTGTTATCGTCATTGCTCCAGTCAAACAGCGTCAGTACCGCTCTGAGGCTGGCAGCATCGTTAATCATCTGGCTCAGGGCGCGCGGATGCAGCAGCGATATCACATGCCACTGATAAAGTTGCGTGCTTGGCGGGTAATAAGGCATAGAAGGGGGATGACGCGTTGTGCACTGCAACGTCAGGTTACCGGTGACCGCGCTTCCATCAAATACGGCTTTCTCCAGCGCCATGCGCGGAAAGTTACCATTGGTGCAGGTGATGTTCATAAACAGCGTGGCATCATCCTCGCCTCGATCGGTCTCGCTTTCATCGCCGCCCAGCATTAGCAAGGTTTCATAAAGACCGCTGACACCGCGCCAGATGCGCGTATGGAAATATCGCTCCGGCCAGGACTCTTTGCGTTGCAACATGCCACCTTTTTGCCGGAAATGACGATATGGCACATAACGCCGCTTATCCAGTGTTTCGCTGGCGGCAACTTCATCAACACTGTAAATCTCACTGTGCTGATCGCGTAGGCGGTGCGGGCGCAGACGATAATCGAGCACTGCAGGCTTCACCTTCAGCGGCTCGGCGTTCAGCGTAAACAGGTTAATCACCGGCACGCAGTGAATGCGCAGCGCATCTGCCTGCAGGGAAAGAGCACGCGGAAGCGGCTGACTAAGATGAATATCGAGAATCACCTCCCGGCAGCTTTCGTTGAAGAGAAGCGTGTTGAGCCCCGAAAGAGTAAAGAAGGCGTAGCGAGCCGGAAAACTAAAATATTCCAGCAGCGGGCGAACTTCGCCGCACAAGGCTGGGCTATCGCTTTCCGGCCAGACCGAGTGCCAGTGCTGCTGCCAGCGGGCGCGGATGTCGCCACTAAAGGGTTTTGGATCACAGTTATCGCTCTGCGGCTGGCGAACAGTAATTCTTTCAATATGGTTGGTTAGGGCCTGATACATCAGCGACTGCACCGGGCGATCTCCGTGGATATAGAGCGGGATATCGCTGAGATCGATTTGGCTCGGATCTGCCTGAGGGCTGAGTGAAAACCGCAGGGAGATCATCTGGTGTCCATCAGGATGGAAGGGCGTCGTTATCTCGCCCAGCGTCAGTGGATGCAATTTCAGCGCATCGGTAGTGCGATAAGGGCAGCGCAGGCCAGTAATATCCATCGGTCGGGTCAGCAGCGTTGTGCCTTCCGGCAGCACCGCATCACGTACCTGAGCGACCCTATCGGGCATAAGTTCCACCACTGACATTGATGGCAGCGTGCGGTTCACCACAGGCAGCAGATGCCCGAGCAGCGGCTCCGTCAGCTCAGGAATATCGTCATCAATCTTGCGACGCATCTGCGCCATCATCAGCGAGAAGCCTTGAAACAGTTGCTCGACCGAGTCATCCATCTTCAGAGATTTGCCGTCGACACCCAGTCGCCGTCCCGCCTCCGGATACTGCTCAGCAAACTCCTGCGCAGCCGCTTTCAGATAACGCATTTCGCTGTCGAAATATTTTAGAAAATCATGATCATTCATTGTTCACCTACTCAACCAGCGTGAGTGCCAGATAAATCACTGAGCAGAGTGAAACCAACCACAACACCAGTAGTGAGATCATTGCCCGGTAAAACATGACTCTTGTTCCGTGCAGGCGATCTGCCAGAGAACGCGGGCGGGAAAATTTTTTCGGCCACAGCTGCGCCATGCCCCGGTCAAACTCAGCAAGGTCGTCTTCGTTGTTGAGCAATGCGAAAAGCCGTTCATCAAGCCATAAACGCCAGCAGTAATAGTGTGTGATGAAGAACAACAACATTAACGGCAGACTCAGCGCGAAGTAGATAAGGCTGAGTATCAGCGCCAACGGTGGCAGCGTCAGCGCGGCAAAGTAGCGCCAGCTTGCCAGATGAATTTGCACAATTCGGTTGGTCATAATGATGTCTGACATAGCTGTTCCTTGCTGAAGGCTTCCAGGATTGCAATGTGTGCAGGGGTGAGAACAATCTGCGGGCGTCGGGAATGGATGAGTTCAACGGCCTGAACGACAGAAGCTGCGTGCCGTTCCGCCAGCAGCCACGCCGCAATCACCGTGGCACTGCGCGATAAACCCAGCGCGCAGCAAACCAACACCTTGTCACTTTCCCGGTGCAGTTGCTGAAGCTGTCTTACCGCAGCGTGCAAATGCTCAATGTCTGGCACCAGTAGATCCATTAGCGGATAGGCCTGCCATCTCTGTGCATTCCGGTTGCCTTTGTGTAATTCTGCAGTCAGATCAAAAACGGCAAAATCTTGCTGCGCCTTGTCCGGAAACCTGCCCAACGATACGCCAGCGGCAATCTCATTACTTTGCGCGGTATGCCGGGAAAACCAGCGGCGGGAAATCCTCGCGCCTATCAGATAGGGTAAAAGCAGCAGGCGTGCGGAGAGAGATAAGTTGCCGCAACTGCTTTTCTGGAATACCGTCACGCCCAACCCGGCATAGCCCGCAGCC
>NZ_DAMBSA010000513.1:0-2837 GCF_032054795.1 Pantoea sp. CTOTU49201 | reverse complement strand
ATGTAGGCAGCCACGCCTGCGCCCCGCCAAGCCACAGCAGACTGATCAAGCCCAGCAGAATCAAAGTTAACACCACCAGCAACGGACGGCGACGATCGCGGAAGCGATGGATCAACGCCGACAGCACAAAACCCGCGGCAACTTCCGTCAGCGTGAGCGCGCCCAGCACATAGCCACTTTGTTCAGGTTGCCAGCCGTGCTGCATGTAAAACGGCGGTAGCCACGCCAGCACCAAGGTGTACGCGCCGGTGCCAATGCCAAAGAAGATCATCAACAGCCAGGCACGCGGTGAGCGAGCAGTGCGTGGAGCCTGGCTGCTTTGCATTGGCGTTACGCCGCGTGAAAACGTCAACCACAGCAACAGCGCGATGACTGCGGGAACAACAGGAATTGCCAGCGTTAACGCTAAACCTTGCGATTTCGCCAATGGTGCGGCGCTGGCGGCAGCAATCGCTGCGCCCGCCATAATCCCGGTGGTGAACAGCGCCATCAGCGTGCCTGCTTTCGCACCGAAGTGACGTTTGATCTGCGCTGGCATTAAGGCCTGAATCAATCCGATACCGCACCCCGCCACCAGCGCGCTGGTAATCAACGCTGTGGCAGATTGCTCGAATCCACGCGCGATACTCGCCAGCGCCAGCAACAGCAATCCAACAGCGATACCGCGCACTTCGCCAAGCCGACGCAACAATAGCGGACCCGCCAGCGCCGCTAATCCCATCATGATCACCGGCAATGTGGTGAGCAGGCTAAGCTGCGTGGCGTTGAGCTGGGCGTCGCGCTGCAAGAGCGGAAACAGCGGCCCCATCGCCGCCATAATCGGCCGTAAATTCAGTGCGATAATAAAAACCAGTAAGGCAAACATCCCAACCGCAGGTAAAGTACGATTCACTTTGCATCTCCTTGCACATTAAAAGTATCTTAACGTTAAGATACTTTTCGCAACAGCAATAGCCCATGCGCACAAAGCAACAAATGGGGATGAGATGTGGTCGCCATAAATGGCGCGTTTTTCGGTCACCATAAATGGCGACCCTACAAATGATTGGCGCGTTTTTCGGTCGCCATAAATGGCAACCCTACAAAAGATTGCGCGTTTTACGTAGGGTGCGCATTCATGCGCACCTTCTCACATGAAACTAAGGAGCTAGCAGATTGACCGATCACGTCGATTTTGTGGTGCAACAATGGGCCAGCGCGATGCCGGAGCTGGATGCGTCGTCAATGGCGGTTTTTGGCCGCATGCTGCGCATCATGCAACATCTGGCGAAAACCCGCGCTGAAGCGCTGGCACCGTTTGGATTTCGCGATGGCGAATTTGATGTGCTGGCGACGCTGCGACGCGCAGGCGCCCCCTATCGCTTGTCGCCCACGCAGCTGTATAAATCGTTGCTGGTGACATCGGGCGCGATGACCAATCGCCTCAATCGGCTGGAAGAAGTGGGTTCGATTTTGCGTGTTGCCGATCCCGAGGATAAGCGCAGCATGCTGGTGGCGCTCACCGATGGAGGCTTAGCAAAGATCGAGCAAGCACTGCTGGTGCATACGCAAACGCAAAATAACCTGCTGGCCACGCTGGATGCCTCTCAGCAAGCGCAGTTGAAAACTTTGCTAAATCAGTTGTTGGTAGCAACTGAAGCGGAAAAGTAAAAACGCTGTTGCTGATGCGTCAAAATATGAATTAATTCAGCACATTTTCCCTTAAAGTAATCGTCCAGCCAGGCATTTTTTACGGACTAGAGATGAGCAATAAATACGCCCCATCGCAGATTTTTCTTCATTGGTTGACCTTTCTGTTGGTCGTCACTGCGTATTGCACCATGGAATTTCGTGGATTGGCGACGCGCGGTTCGTGGCAAGGCTTTGCGATGATCATTGGTCATTTCAGCGCAGGAAGTTGTGTGCTGGTGATTATGCTGTCGCGCATCCTGCTGCGTTTTCGCCATCGCAGCCCGGCGATTGTGCCCAAGCCGCCGCATTGGCAAACCGGCCTGGCGCATCTGATGCATCTGGCGATCTACCTGTTTTTCATCGTCTTACCGACGCTGGGCATTCTTTCGCGTTTCTATATGGGCAGAACCTGGTGGATTTTCGGCATTCCGATGCCGGTGAGTGGCGATCCGGATCCGGATTTCGCCGACACGATTGCGGGCTGGCATGAAACCCTCGCGCCTTATGGTTATTGGCTGATCGGCATTCATGCCGTTGCCGCGCTGGCACATCATTATCTGTTTAAAGACAACACTTTAATGCGCATGATGCCGTCGCGTCGCTCACGTTAAAAAAGTTACAGCGTCACTAAAATGTCAGACTAAAGCTGTCATCGAGTAGCGCCAAAATCTCGCTGTCCGGCAAGCCATTCTCCAGCGTGATACTCAATCAATGTTCTTTGTTCATATGGTAAGCCGGATAAACGCCGGGCAGCTGGCGCAGCGATCCAATGAGTTCGGGACGCGCTTTGATGTTCATCACGTCAATCACCGGCCCATCCGGCAAACCGAGTTTATGACTCTCCAGCGGGAACACCAGCGCAAACCACTTACGGTGCCGCGGATGACGCAGCACCGCATATTCACTGTGCTTTTTCCATGGATAATCGGGTTCTACCTGATAGTGCTGATTAATGTAGTCGAACAGCGGCTGGCGTTGCATGCATCCTCCGTGGTGAATCGCGCCTAAAAAAGCACGTGCGAAGCCATAATAGTAATCAGTTACGTCTACACTGCGTATTGATTTTTTGCGCTACATCAGCGCCCTTAAACCAGGGAAGTGAGTGATGTTTCATCTGATTTTCAGCATACCGAGCTGGTATGTGATCGCCCGATTTTTGTTCCCGC
>NZ_DAMBSA010000512.1:0-2840 GCF_032054795.1 Pantoea sp. CTOTU49201 | reverse complement strand
AACCTCTGCGCATAGGCGTCAAAACTGAGATTCGATTGCCATTCGCTGGTCAAGGTGAAGGGCTCAGCTTCCGGCGCGGTTTGTGCTTGCAGCCATTGCCAGCGCTGTTCTGCATCGTTGAGCGAAATCAGCGTCAGTTTTTGCAGATGGTGATCGGCGATCAGCGCCCAGTCATAAATGCCCACCGCCATATCTGGCGTGATGAGATCCTGCTGCGCGTGCTCTGGCAGAGTTTCAAAGCGCCGTCCTAAATCGTAACCGAACAGACCCAATGCGCCGCCCTGAAAGGGTAAATCGGCATCAAAAGCGGGCGTAACACCCAGCGCGTCACATTGCTGTTGCACCAGCAGCAGCGGATCGGCGGCAGAGTGAATCACTTCATCGCCACAGGCAATTTCGGTGCTGGCACCGCGCGTGGTCAGCGTGGCGCGCGGATCGGCGGTGAGGATATCAAAGCGGTTGTCCGCGTGATCGGCCTGACCGGAGGTCAGCAACATCGCCCAGCATTGGTGGGCCAGCGGAGCAAACAGGTGTAACAGCGTTTCGGGCGTATACTTCAGAACGAGGCTTTTTACCATCATGGGACAAATCACTTCAGCAAGCAGGTCGCTAGCCTGACATATTTTTTTGTTGCTGGCACCCGTTTGTTCCACGTGGTAATAATGCGTCCCCCATGCACCAGGAGTGAATTATGTTTACAGGTCTTCCAGCGTTATCCCACGAACAACAGCAGCAAGCGGTTGAACGCATCCAGGAATTAATGGCGGGCGGTATGTCGAGCGGACAGGCGATTGCGCAAGTGGCGCAGGAAATTCGTCAAACCTATAAAGGTGAAGCGATTCGGGCGATGTTCGAAGACGACGAGGATGAAGAAGACGACAACGAATAACGCCCGAACGATTTTTACAGCGCGGCGATGATTTTAATTTCGACTTTATACTTCGGGTTCATCAAACCGGCCTGCACGGTGCAACGCACCGGCGCATTGCCCGGCGAAACCCACGCATCCCAGGCGCGATTCATCGCCGGGAAGTCACTTTTCTCCACCAGGAAAATGGTGGCGTCGAGGATCTTGCTCTTATCCGATCCCACGCGCGTCAGAATGGCGTCAATCACTGCCAACGCATTGGCAGTTTGCGCTTCCGCATCTTCATCCAGATTTTCCGGTACGCTGGTGTAATAGACGGTTTGGTTATGCACCACGGCTTCCGACATGCGGTGTTCCGGATCAATACGCGTAATGGTCATGTTGTTCTCCTTTAATTTTGCTGCGCTAGCCTGCCATATCCCAGGGGCGCATGTCATCTGTTGTGGTTGCCCGCCGGGAATCCTGACATAATTACAGTGGTTTTAATTTTTGATGTGAGGAAGTGTGGCAGACGATTTTGCAGCTGACGGCGCACTGGCGCAGGCAATACCGGGCTTTAAACCGCGTGAAGCACAGCGCCAAATGGCCAAAGCGGTCACTGAGGCGGTTAAAAAAGGCGGCGAGCTGGTGGTTGAAGCGGGCACCGGAACCGGTAAAACCTATGCCTATCTGGCGCCGGCATTGCGGGCGAAGAAAAAAGTCATCGTCTCCACTGGCTCCAAAGCGTTGCAGGATCAGCTCTATAACCGCGATCTGCCCACCATCGCCCGCGCCTTGAAGTTCAGCGGCAAAACCGCGCTGCTGAAAGGGCGCTCCAATTATTTATGCCTCGAACGTCTTGAGCAGCAAAATCAAACCGGCGGCGATCTCAGCGTACAGGCGCTGGGCGATTTGATCAGCGTGCGCGGCTGGTCGTCAGAAACCACCGATGGCGACGTCAGCAACTGCAACGGCGTGGCCGAAGACAGCCCGATCTGGCCCTTCGTTACCAGCACCAACGATAACTGCCTCGGCAGCGATTGCCCGCTGTATAAAGATTGCTTCGTGGTCAAAGCGCGCAAAAAAGCCATGGACGCCGATGTGGTGGTGGTGAACCATCATCTGTTTCTCGCCGATCTGGTGGTGAAAGAGGGCGGCTTCGGCGAACTGATCCCGGAAGCCGATGTGATGATCTTCGATGAAGCGCATCAGCTGCCCGATATCGCCAGCCAGTGTTTCGGTCAGCAGCTGTCGAGCCGTCAACTGCAGGACCTCGCCAAAGACATCATCATCGCCTATCGCACCGAAGTGCGGGATGTGCAGCAGCTACAGAAATCTGCCGATCGCCTGGCGCAGTGCGCGCAGGATTTCCGGTTGACGCTCGGCGAACCGGGCTTTCGCGGCAATCTGCGCGATTTGCTGAGCGACAACAACATCATGCGCATGTTTACCTTGCTGGATGATGCGCTCGAACTCTGTTACGACGTGATCAAACTGTCGCTCGGGCGCTCCGCGCTGCTGGACGCCGCCTTTGAGCGCGCGGCGCTGTATCGCACGCGCCTGAAACGTCTGCGTGCCATTGATGAGCCGGGCTTCAGCTATTGGTATGAGTGCAACAGCCGCCATTTCACGCTGGCACTGACGCCGTTATCGGTGGCGGAACGTTTCCGGGAAGTGATGGATAACCGCAAAGCGGCGTGGATTTTCACGTCTGCCACGCTGGCGGTAAATGAGCAGATGAGCCATTTCTCCAGCCGCCTTGGCGTGGATAACGCCACTACCATGATTCTCGACAGCCCGTTCGATTACACCCAGCAAGCGCTGTTATGCGTGCCGCGCAATATGCCGGAACCCAATCATCCCGGCGGCGCGCGCCAGCTGGCGCGCATGATGAAACCGCTGATTGATGCTAACAAAGGACGCTGCTTCTTCCTCTGTACCTCGCACAAGATGATGCGCGAGTTAGCCATCGAGTTTCGCGCTTCGATGACGT
>NZ_DAMBSA010000511.1:0-2856 GCF_032054795.1 Pantoea sp. CTOTU49201 | reverse complement strand
GCTAGCCGGAATGATCTCGGAAGCGAGGCGGTGGCCAATCATGCCAAGGAATTGAATGCTCATGCGGTTCTCCTGAAGTGACGTCATGGAGAAAAACTACGGGCGCAGGCGGTAAGAACGGAAATTCAATATTGTGCAAAGGTTTTGCGTTTCACGGTGAAGCGGGTGATGGCGGGGGAAAAGCCGGGGCGAGGCGGGATAGAACCGATTGAAATAAATAAGAAGAGAAGGGCGAGCCGCAGCTCGCCCCTTTGATCAGAAGGCCAACACCAGGCCAGCGATAGCGGCTGATAGCACGCTCACCAGCGTTGAACCGTACAGCAGTTTCAGGCCGAAGCGTGAAACCACGTTACCTTGCTCTTCGTGCAGACCTTTAATCGCACCCGCCACAATCCCGATAGAGGAGAAGTTAGCAAAGGAGACGAGGAACACCGAGAGAATACCTTCCGAATGAGGTGACAGCTGACCGGCGATTTTCTGCAGATCCATCATCGCCACGAATTCGTTGGAAACCAGTTTGGTTGCCATGATGCTGCCCACTTGCAGCGCTTCGTGTGAAGGAACGCCCATCACCCACGCAAATGGATAGAACACATAACCCAGCACGCCCTGGAAGCTGATGCCGAAAATCAGATCGAACAGCGCGTTCAGACCGGTGATCAAGGCGATAAAACCAATCAGCATCGCAGCGACGATCATCGCTACTTTAAAACCGGCGAGAATGTATTCGCCCAGCATTTCGAAGAAGCTCTGGCCTTTGTGCAGGTCCTGCAATTGCAGATCTTCTTCACTATCGACGCGGTACGGGTTAATCAGCGACAGCACGATAAAGGTGCTGAACATGTTCAATACCAGCGCGGCCACCACATATTTTGGCTGCAGCATGGTCATGTAGGCGCCGACAATCGACATGGAAACCGTCGACATGGCGGTTGCTGCCATGGTGTACATGCGGCGTTGTGACATTTTGCCGAGGATATCTTTATAGGCGATAAAGTTTTCTGACTGTCCCAAAATCAGAGAGCTTACGGCGTTGAAAGATTCCAGTTTTCCCATACCGTTTACTTTTGACAGTACGGTACCAATGCCGCGAATCACCCAAGGTAAGATGCGGAAGTGCTGCAAAATACCAATCAACGCCGAGATGAAGATGATCGGGCAAAGCACGTTGAGGAAGAAGAAGGCGAGACCTTTTTCACTCATATTGCCAAACACGAAGTTGGTGCCTTCGGCAGCATATTTGAGCAGATGATCAAAGAAACCAGCGAAGCCTTGCACGAAGCCGAGACCGATGGAGGAGTTCAGGAAGAACCACGCCAACAACAATTCGATGACCAGAAGCTGTACGATAAAACGAAGACGGATGCTTTTACGATCGTTGCTGACCAGCAAGGCCAGCACCGCTACCACCACTAGTGCTAAAATAAAATGCAAAACATGGGACATGTCGGCTCCAAATTTGAGGAGGGTTGTATTTTGTTGCGTATTCTATGTAACGCGTTACTTAAAAACGAGATCAAAACCACATTATAAGTATTCGCTATCGCGATTTTTCTCAGATAAGTCTGACCGCTCACAACCCCATTACAAATCCATCACAAGAAATATCCACAAAAACATTGTCTATAAAATGACCCAAGCGTAGAGTCATTTGCGTTGCACGTATTTTTGGCAAGAACTGGCTTTACCGCAATGTATAGCAATGGCTATACTTCATAGCACCATCTATTAATACAATAACTATAACCAAATTTCATCTGCCTTGAATGACCCTTAATCTGGTCGGGTCAACAAGCGTTAAGACAGGGTAAAACTATGCTAGAAAGCCGCACCGCTGAGCGCGCCGCTCGCGGAGCCAGAAAGATCAAACTCGCGTTGCTGGGCCCCGCTTTTATCGCGGCGATTGGCTATATCGATCCCGGCAACTTCGCGACCAACATTCAGGCCGGCGCCGCCTACGGCTATAAGCTGTTGTGGGTGGTGGTGTGGGCCAATGTCATGGCGATGCTGATCCAGCTGATGTCCGCCAAGCTCGGCATTGCCACCGGCAAAAATCTTGCAGAACACATCCGCGATCGCTTCCCGCGTCCGGCGGTGTGGTTCTATTGGGTGCAGGCGGAAATCATCGCCATGGCCACCGATCTCGCTGAGTTTATTGGCGCAGCGCTCGGCTTCAAGCTTTTACTCGGCATTTCGCTGCTGCAGGGCGCGGTGTTAACCGGTATCGCGACTTACCTGATTCTGATGCTGCAAAGTCGCGGGCAGAAGCCACTGGAATTGGTGATTGGCGGCCTGCTGCTGTTCGTAGCGGCGGCGTATATTGTGGAGCTGTTTTTCTCCCAGCCAAAAGTGAGTGAGCTGGTGGTCGGTATGGCGCTGCCATCGTTGCCGACGTCAGATGCGGTCTTCCTCGCCGCTGGCGTGTTAGGCGCCACCATTATGCCGCACGTCATTTACCTGCACTCGGCGCTGACGCAGCACGGTAATAAAGGCAGCAAGGCGCAACGCTACAGCTCAACCAAGCTGGACGTGGCTATCGCCATGACCATTGCTGGCTTTGTGAATCTGGCGATGATGGCAACTGCCGCCGCAGCGTTCCACTTCAGCGGTCACTCCAGCATCGTCGATCTCGATCAGGCTTACCTAACGCTGCAACCGCTGTTGGGCGAAGCGGCGGCGATAGTGTTTGGTTTGAGCCTGGTGGCCGCCGGCCTCTCTTCTACCGTGGTTGGCACGCTGGCGGGACAAGTGGTGATGCAGGGCTTTATTCGTTTCCACATTCCGCTGTGGTTCCGCCGCACCATCACCATGTTGCCCTCTTTTATAGTTATCTGGGCGGGCTGGGATCCCACGCGC
>NZ_DAMBSA010000510.1:0-2862 GCF_032054795.1 Pantoea sp. CTOTU49201 | reverse complement strand
TGATAAACAGGCCAAGCGTCACCGGCAGCGCGGCGCTCAGCTTGAGGAAGGTATCAAAGAGAAAAGCGAAGTCGATCATGCTGCTGCTCCTTAATGCTGTGCCGCAGTGCGACTTTGCCACGCACGACCAAGGCGCGACTCCGCCCGGCGAAACGCATGATTAGACACCAGCGTCAGCACCAGATAACAGGCGCCGCCGATCAGATAGAAAGTGAAGTAATCGCGTGTGGATCCGGCCGCAACCTGGCTGGCGCGCATCAGCTCGACAATGCCGGTGACCGACACCAGTGCCGAATCTTTCAGGCTCATCTGCCACACGTTCGACATGCCCGGCAGCGCATAACGCACCACCTGCGGCAGCAGAATGCGTTGCGCGATACGCCAGCGCGGCATACCAATCGCCACCGCAGCTTCCACCTCGCCTTTCGACAGCGCCAGGCGCGCCGCGCGATACACTTCACCCTGATACGATCCAGAGATGAGCCCGATAGCCAGCGCACCAATCAGGAACGGCGGCGCTTCGATAAAGCCATCCGCGCCGAACATCTGCCCAACCAGCGTAATCAGGCCGGATCCGCCAAAATAGAACAGGTAGATCACCAGCAGTTCCGGGATGCCGCGAAACACCACCGAATAGCTTTCACCCAACCAGCGCAGCCAGCGCTGAGGCGATAATTTGGCGGCCGCCACACCGGAACCGACCACCGCACCCATCATCAGCGCCACCAGCGATAGCAGCAGCGTGGTGCAGGCGGCACTCAGGATCAGGCGGCCCCAACCATCAGCACCAAAACTCAGCAGGCTCATCATCTTTCACCTCACTTACGGGGTTACGTCAGTTTTAAACCACTTCTCACTGAGCTTTTTCACCGTGCCGTCAGCCAGTGCGGCATGAATTGCCTCATCCAGCTTGGCTTTCAGATCGTTATCCGCCATGCGCACGCCCATCGCTTCGCCCTCGCCCCAAATTGGGCCGCCGAGCTGTGGACCGCTGAAGATCAGATTGTTGTTCTCTTTGCGCGCCAGCATCGATTGCGCAAAGGTCACATCATCGAACACCGCATCGATACGGCCCGATTGCAGATCGAGCATCGCATCCGCCGACGAGGTGTATTCACGTACGTCGGCATCGCCTTTGAAGTACTTATCGATAAATGGCGTGTAAACCGTGCCGGAGGCGATACCAATGGTTTTACCCTTCAACGCCGCTTTCAGCGGAGCAATTGCCGCGTTGATCTCTTTCTCATCGTCATGCAGCTTGATGATGTTGTGGTCGGCAGGCAGCAGCGGATTGTCTTTGGTGGTGATGAAAGTGGCAGGCGTTGAGGCATATGGCGTGGTGAAGTTGACCACTTTTTTACGGTCCGGCGTGATGACAATCGCATCCATGATCACGTCATATTTACCGGCGTTGAGGCCGGCGATCATGCCGTCCCAGTTCTGCACCACCAGCTTGCACTGAATGCCCATGCGCTTGCACAGGTCTTCCATCAGTTCAGGTTCAAAGCCGCCTAACTTGCCGCCCGGCAGCGTCAGGTTCCAGGGTTCATAGCTGCCTTCGGTAGCGATGGTGATCGATTTCCACTCTTTCGCCTGTACGGCAATGCCGCTCATCATCAGGCTGGCAAACAGGGTCGTGAGGCAAAAACGGCGAATCTGAACACGGTGCGTCATGCGGCTTCTCCTGGCAATTAATCGAGTTTGTCAGTCTCTGCTTGTGCAATATTTGCAGATGACCTTTCATGTATATACAAGTTAGCGTGCGGCAGATCATTGTCGGCATAAGCTTTTTGTGAGCCAGCCAGTATAAAAATTGATAATCGCTGCGTGGTCTTTACTTGTACATACAACCTAGCAAGCGCTATGCCAAATCGGCAAAGCCGCAAAATCAGGGGATTGTCACGGGATGGACGTAATATTGCACTGTGATGTAGCAGAGAATGCATTGCGATGGTGCATGGTAGGGTCGCCATTAATGGCGACCGTCTAAATGGACGCACAGCGTAAGGTCACCATGAATGGCGACCCTACGAATGTGGTTTTATTGGGGTTTACCCGCTGCAAGAAACGCCTGCATCAACGGTTTCAGCACCTTCTGCAACTGCGCAGCGCGATCCTGCTGCCAGGCAAACGGCGGAGTTTCATCCATATAATTGAGCTGCGCCAGCTCCAGCTGCACCGCCTGCACGCCCTGCTCCGGCTGGCCGTAAGCGCGGGTGATATAGCCGCCTTTAAAGCGCCCATTCGCGATCCAGCTGTAATCTTGCTGCTCGCTGCAAACTTGCTTAATCGCCTCGATCACCGCCGTTGAACAACTGGCACCATCGTTGGTCCCGATGTTGAGATCCGGCAAACGTCCCTCAAACAGGCGCGGGATCACCGAGGCGATTGAGTGCGCATCAAACAGCAGCGCGTAACCCTGCTGCGCTTTCAACCGCGCCAGCTCCTGCTGTAGCTGCTGGTGATACGGTTGCCAGATGGTGTCCAGATAACCCTGACGCACTTCGGCGCTCGGCGTTTTGCCCGCTGCAAAAGTTGGGCTGCCGTCAAACAAGGTTTCCGGATACAAACCGGTGGTCGCCGTGGTGTAGAGCGGCTGATTATCCGCCGGACGATTGAGATCGATTACAAAACGCGAATAGTGACCAATCAACACGCTGGCACCAAGATCGCGCACAAAATCGTACAGCAGCGGCAAGTGCCAATCGGTATCTGGCAGGCCGCGCGCCGCGTCGCTCAGGCCGGCGTCCACTTCTGGCGTTAATTGCGTACCGGCGTGCGGAATGCTGACCAGCAGCGGAATCTTGCCGGCGGTGAAATGAAAAGGTGTCATTGCGCTTCTCCACGATAAATAACCTGGCA
>NZ_DAMBSA010000509.1:0-2874 GCF_032054795.1 Pantoea sp. CTOTU49201 | reverse complement strand
TTTCCCGACAGAATCTGTGCTGCATCCGGCGCTCTATCTGGCGCGCTTATGGTCCGAAGCGAAAGCGCGCGGGGCGCTGCTGTATCAGCATCAACGCATCAACAGCATCAGCGAAAGTGCCGATCGCGTTACGCTGGATCTGGAAAACGGCGAGCAGTGGCAGGGCGATCGTATCGTGTTAGCCACCGGACGCTGGGCCAATCAGCTGCTCAATTCACTCGGACTCAACCTGGCGTTGCTTGATACCAGCAAACCGAACGCGGTGGCCTGCAGTTTTCTGGTGCGCACCGCGCCGCAGCCGCTGTCGCTCAGTGCCAATCTCATCTCTCCGCAACTCAACGTACGCCCGGACGGCGGCGGACGTTTGCTGCTGCAAGCGTTAGAGCTGGATCACCTGGCCGATTCTGCTGCGCCACCATCAATCACCAGCGACATCGCCGCGCAGTTCCGCGCGCGTTATCACGCGCTGTTTGCGGATGCGGGCGAGTTGCAAATTGAACAAATCGTCGTAGGCCAACGTGCCCGACCTGCCGATGGTTTACCGGCAATCGGTTATGTCACAGCACATCAGCGCGTCTATGTAGCGGTAACGCACAGCGGCATCACGCTTTCACCATTGATTGGCAAGCTGGTGGCTGAAGAGCTCATCTGCGATGTAGCAAGTGACCTGCTCAGCGATTTCCGCCCGCAACGATTGCTGGGTAAAAGCGTGGAAGAGTTTGCGCCGATAAAGCGTAATTTCCCGGCGGCGCAATAACGTCCGAGTTGATTGCCGCCCGCAGGCGGCCTCATCCATTTTGGATCAATAACGCAGTCGCCCGCTAAAACCATTTGAAATCATCGCACCCGACTTAAGCGTTAAATCGAAATCCTGTTCTCGCGGCTGCAGCGCATTGATGAAACTTTCAGCCCATTTGTGGCAATCATGCAGATGCAGGTTTTTTAGCAGGCTGGCGTGACGTTCGCGACGCACCGAAAGTGGCATAATGAGCGCAGTATGAATGGCATCGGCGATGGCGTCGGGATCGTAGGGATTCACCAACAGCGCGCCCTGCATCTGTTCGGCGGCGCCAGCAAACTGCGACAGAATCAGCACGCCGGGATTGGCATGATCCTGCACGGCGACGTAGGTTTTCGCCATCAAACTCATCCCGGCTATTAGCGGTGTAACCAGCGCCACGCGCGCCGCGCGGTAAAATCCGCACAGCTCTTCACGCGAATAGTGATTGCTCAAATAACTCACCGGATACCAGTTCAGCTCGCCATGTACGCCGTTCATCTCGCCGCAGCGGGTTTCTAAATCGCGCGACAACGCTTTGATGCGATGGCTGTAACCTGACGCCGCTGAAGCCAGCTGCACCAATGAAAACTTGTGGTGATACTCCTCGTGTTGACGCAGCAAAACTTCTATCGCACTTATACGGTAGGGCGTGCCGGTGCTATCGTCAAAATGCCCGCCGCTGAGGATGAGATTCTCCGGTAGGGTTTCGCGACATTGCTGTTCCATATACTGGCAGCTGTTACTTTCAGCTAGCGCGCTGGTTTCGGCGGTATCAATGCCCACCGGGAATACGCCGACACGAATCTGGCGGCCATGAATGCGCAGCGTGTAAGGCGTTAGCCGTTCACAACGGAATCGGGATTCAACCCACGCCGTAAAATTGTTCATGTCGTGGGTGGTCTGGAAACCAATCAGATCGGCGCATAATAAGGAATCGGCCAGATAGCGCCAGTTCGGCACCGATTCAAATGATTGTCCCGCCGGGAAAGGTTGATGGAAAAAGAAACCGATACGATTAATCAGGCCGACATCGCGCAACATTTTAATGCTGGGAATCAAATGATAATCCTGCAACCAAATATCATCATCGGGCATGGCATATTCACTGATGGCGCGCGTATAGGTTTCATTCAGTTTCATATAACCGATTTGGCTGCTGGTGGAAAAGCGCGCCATATCGGGACGCTGGTGAAATACCGGCCATAATCCCTGATGGATATATTGATGATAACCTTCTTCATATTCTGATTTGGTCAAACGGAACGTCAGCGTGTCGAAGTGTTTACCGCGAGTAAAATTCAGCTCGCGATGAGGTTCAGTGGTAAAAGATTCAAACTCGCCACTCCATTTCACCCACATGCCACCACGACGCGTCAATATACTTTCATAAATGCTTGAAAGCGTTGAGTGGTTGTTTTGATTGTGTGATACCAACATTAAGCCTGACATATTTTTTACCCGTTGCTTAATCTGCCCGTTATTAATATCTGGCAGGGAATTTGGAAGAGGTTGGCGTAATAATAATTGAATGATTCCGCTCATTATTTTCTTTGATATACATCGTTCACGCTGTCGATGAATATAATTTATCCGACCTGCCCGTAAAAAAGCCGTAAAAATATCGGTAAGAACTATAAAAATTTAATACATGTGATTTTTTAAATTCTACCCGCTCAGGCAACAGCAACTATCATTAGGCTCGACACTAACGATCTTTCACGGAGGCAGCATGAAAATTGGCATTGTGGGTTACGGCACCGGCGGCAAACATTTCCACGCGCCCTTCATTGAGGCAGCAAACGGATTGGAGCTGGCGGGCATTGTTGCACGCGCGCCTGCGACCATCGCAAAAGCAAAAGCGGACCATCCCGATGTGCCAATCTTCGCCAGCCTGACTGAAATGCTGGCGGCGGGCGTGGATATCGTCACCATCACCACGCCACCGCAAACCCGTCGTGAACTGGTTCTGGAAGCGATTGACGCCGGTGTGGCGGTGATCGCGGATAAACCCTTCGCACCCGATGCCAAAACCGGGCGGGAACTGGCTGCGGCGGCGGCTGCTAAAGGCGTGGTGTGGAGCGTCTATCACAACC
>NZ_DAMBSA010000508.1:0-2874 GCF_032054795.1 Pantoea sp. CTOTU49201 | reverse complement strand
GAACGCCGCGGTCGAAGCGGCGCGCGCCGGTGAACAGGGCCGCGGTTTTGCCGTGGTGGCATCGGAAGTGCGTAACCTGGCACAGCGCTCGGCTAACTCGGCGCGTGAAATCAAGAAGCTGATTGAGGAGTCGGTGGCGAATATCGATACCGGCAGCCAACTGGTGGAGCAGGCCGGGCAAACCATGGATGAGTTGATGCAGGGCGTAAGCAGCGTGACCACGCTGATGAGCGAAATCATGTCGGCCAGCCGCGAGCAGAGCATGGGCATCGATCAGGTGAACGTGGCGATTACCCAGCTGGACGGCAGTACCCAGCAGAACGCCGCACTGGTCGAGCAGGTTTCCGCCGCCGCGCAGTCGATGCAGCAGCAGAGCGTGCAGCTGGAGCATGTAGTGCAGAGTTTCAAGTTGTAAGTTTTGTGGCATCGGTCGCCATAAATGGCGGCCGGGCGCAACACTCCCGTAGGGTCGCCATTTATGGCGACCTTCTCACACACCGCACACATCTCCTCCATTAACGCCGTTCCCCGCCTTTTTATGCTGAATTGTCTGCAGGCTGCTACGCTTTAATGTGCCCACGTTAACGCACGGAATGTGCGCTATTTCCTCCATCAACCCTGTGGAGGTTGTGTACAATAGCTGCGAATTTTCCGAAGGAGTTGTCATGCCCGCCATTGAAGTTATTCTCGTTGACCACCTCGATCGCCCTATCGGCAAAATGGAAAAGCTGGAAGTGCATGAAAAAGGATTGCTGCATCGCGCGGTGACGGTTTACGTGTTCAATTCGCGCCATGAAGTGCTGCTGCAGCGCCGTGCCAGCAGTAAATATCACTGTGGTGGATTGTGGAGTAATACCTGCTGCAGTCATCCCTATCCGCAGGAATCCACGCGCGACGCCGCCGAGCGCCGTTTGCGTGAAGAGATGGGCATGAATCTGGCGTTAACGCCGGTGTTTGAGCTGAGCTACAACCTGCCGCTGAGCAACGGGTTAACCGAGCATGAATATGGCCACGTGTTCTTCGCCATCAGCGACGAAAAGCCGGTGCTGAATCCCGAAGAAGCCGATGCGTGGTGCTACCGTTCGATAGCGCAGATTCAGCAGGAGATGCAGGAGAATCCGGCGCAGTTCACGCCGTGGTTTTTGCACACCTTCCCGCGCATTCCCCATACGCTTGGGGAGTTTCGCCTGACGGCGTAATGGCGGAGGTCGCCATGAATGGCGACCCTACGAGGTGATGTCGCCATTGATGGCGACCTCTATTAATCCATCACTGAAAATCTTCCGCATCCACGTCGTAACCCGACGGCTCCCAGCGAATCGCCAGCAGCGCCAGTAAGCCAATCATCGGTGCAAGGAAGATCACCCAGAACACGCCGGTACCAAACGCCGCCACCAAGAGTGGGAAGGTAAACAGCGACACGGTTGAGCTACCGCGCATCAGCGTCTGGTTGAAGCCGACGCCGACACCGCGCAGAGAAGCCGGATAGCTCAGCGAGGCAAACGTCATGGTGTGCGAGCCGGGACCAAAACCCTGACCAAACAGGAACAGCGCCAGCATGGCAATCGCCACCGCTGCCTGTTCGCCGCCCTCCGGACGACCAATCAGCGCTAACCCCAGCAGCGCCACGCACTGACAGGCGTAACCGGCCACCGACATCTTCCACGCGCCAAGACGCGGCACCAGCCGCACCGCCAGCAAGCCGCCGACAAAGGCAAACAGCAGATTCAGCGCCAGCGACACCAGAATGGTGGTCAGCATCGATTGCGCAAAGAAGCTGGAGATAATCACCGGCAAACCAAACGCCACCGCGTTATAGGCAAACGACGAGGCGATCGAAGTGACTGTAGCCAGAATCGTACGGCGGCGATAAACGCCCTGCAGCAGCGCGCCGTAATTGCGCCAGCTGGCTTTGCGCACCGCTTTCTGCGGCGTCAAATCGGCGTCATCCGCCACCTGCGCGTTGATGTTGTAAGAGTTGCGCAGAATCTCCGCCGCGCCCTTCAGGTTGCCCTGATTGGCTGCCCAAATAGGCGATTCACTCATATAGCGGCTGCGAATGGCGATGATCAGCAGCGCAGGCACCGCACCAAAACCCAGAATCAAACGCCACAGCCAATCGGTGTGGCTTTCGGGCAACACTGCATACAGCAGCAGAACCAGCAGATAGGAAATACTGATCGCCGCGTACCACGTCGGACACCACATCGCCACGCTGGCGGCCTTGTTACCTTGCCCGCGCAGCTTCGAAAACTCAGCGAGAAACGCCATCGCCACCGGCAAATCAATCCCCACGCCGAGGCCCATCACAAAGCGTGCGCCGGCCAGCACATACTCGTTTGGCGCAAACGCACAGGCTAGCGCTGCCACCACGAAGAAGAACATATCGGCCATAAACACGCGATAGCGGCCGATTTTGTCGGTGAGGTAGCCGCCAATCAGCGCCCCAACAATCGCACCAAAGGTAATCGCCGATGCCACCATGCCGGTGCCCGCTGGCGTAAGCTGGAACTCACGCGTCACGTCTTTGATGCCAAAGGCTAATGCGCCGAGATCGTAGGCGTCGAGGAACACGCCGCCCAGCGCAATGGCGATGACGATACGCGCGTTGCTGCGCGATTCGTCGCTGTTATTCACTAGCCCGGAGACATCGGCCGCGCTGCGGATCCATTTGGTCTCACCGGTGGGGACATTCCCTGCCTGCGCGACGTGCGCCGGAGAAGCTAAGTCGGTCATGATGTTTTGTAATTTATTGTAATGAGTGGGACTGTGAGCATAAGCCGACGTCCCGGCATCGAAAATTCCAATTGGTTATATGTGCTGCGTTTTGGTTATAACCGTTGCGATATTGATAGCAAAAAAAGCACGAAGTAA
>NZ_DAMBSA010000507.1:0-2889 GCF_032054795.1 Pantoea sp. CTOTU49201 | reverse complement strand
AAAGATAACGTACTGGTCGATGGCCCGTACGTTGGCGCGTCACTGCGTTTCTAATGAGGTAACCAGGTGCGCATAAAGGCGCACCCTACACGTAGGGTCGCCATTCATGGCGACCTTTTTAACATCCTCACTAATGCGATTTACCCTGCGAAATCCCAATCCCCGTCTGCGAGCGAATAAACTGCCCACGGAAGCGCGCACGTTCCTGCGCACCACGTGCTGAATGGTCGGTAATCGAGAACAGCCAGATACCGATAAACGCCGCCAGCATCGAGAACAGCGCCGGATACTCATACGGATAAATCGGTTTCTCGTGCCCCAACACCTGCACCCAAATCGTCGGGCCCAGGATCATCAGCAACACCGCAGTGATCAGTCCCAGCCAACCGCCCACCATCGCGCCGCGCGTGGTCAGTTTCGACCAGTACATCGACAGCAAAATAATCGGGAAGTTACAGCTGGCGGCAATCGAGAACGCCAGACCGACCATAAAGGCAATGTTCTGTTTCTCAAACAAAATCCCCAGCGCAATCGCCACCACGCCCAACACCAGCACGGTGATCTTCGAAATACGCAACTCATCTCTCTCCGTCGCCTTACCTTCGCGGATCACGCTGGCATAGAGATCGTGTGAAACCGCCGACGCGCCCGCCAGTGTCAAACCGGCCACCACCGCCAGAATGGTGGCGAAGGCCACCGCCGAGATAAAGCCGAGGAACAGGCTGCCGCCGACCGCATTCGCCAGATGCACCGCCGCCATATTGGTGCCGCCGAGCAGCGCGCCGCTGGCATCTTTGAAGGCCGGATTCGCTCCCACCAGCAAAATCGCACCGAAGCCGATAATAAAGGTCAGGAAGTAGAAGTAGCCCATAAAGCCGGTGGCCCAGAACACGCTTTTACGTGCTTCACGCGCATCAGCCACGGTGAAGAAGCGCATCAGAATATGCGGCAAACCGGCGGTGCCGAACATCAAACCGAGACCCAATGAGAGCGCCGAGATCGGATCTTTCACCAGCCCGCCAGGCTGCATAATCGCCGCGCCTTTCGGGTGCACCGCCATCGCTTCGGTGAACAGCGTGTTGAAGCTAAAGCCAACAGCTTTCATCACCATAATCGCCATAAAGCTGGCACCAAACAGCAGCAGTACCGCTTTGATGATTTGCACCCAGGTGGTCGCCAGCATGCCGCCGAACAGCACGTACAGCACCATCAAAATGCCGACCATCACCACCGCGATATGGTAATCGAGGCCGAACAGCAACTGGATTAGCTTACCGGCACCGACCATCTGCGCAATCAGATAGAGCGCCACCACCACCAGCGAGCCGCAGGCCGACAGCGTACGAATCGGTTTCTGCGCGAGGCGATAAGAAGCCACATCGGCAAAGGTATAGCGCCCGAGGTTACGCAACCGTTCGGCAATCAAAAACAGGATCATCGGCCAGCCGACGAGGAAGCCGAGCGAGTAGATCAGCCCGTCGTAACCCGAGGTGTAAACCAGAGCAGAAATACCGAGGAAAGAGGCGGCGGACATAAAGTCACCGGCGATGGCGAGGCCATTCTGGAAACCGGTGATATTACCGCCCGCGGTGTAGTAATCGCTGCGCGAGCGGGTACGTTTGGAAGCCCAATACGTGATGCCAAGCGTTGCGGCGACAAACACCACGAACATAATGATGGCTTCATAGTTGGTGGCTTGCCGTTGCACCGCGCCGGTAATGGCATCGGCGGCAAACACGCTGGCGGGCACGATGGCTAAAAATACCGAAAGCAGGCGCTTCATGATTTCACCTCGCTCAGGATCTGTTTGGTCAGACGATCAAACTCGCCGTTGGCGCGCCACACGTAGACGCCGGTCAGCACGAATGACATCACGATTAAACCGACGCCAATCGGAATGCCGCGCGTGACGTTAGTGCCCGCGTGCAGCGGCGTGCCGAGCCAGGCGGGCGCAAAAGCGATCAGCAGAATAAAGCCGATATAGAGCACCAGCATGATCACGCTGAGCAGCAGCGCAAACGCCTGGCGCTTGTGCACCAGCTCATGAAAGCGCGGATTATTCTCGACTTGTTGCCAGACTGCTTCCTGTTCAGGGGTTTCGTTCATCACATTTTCTCCAGAGGCAAGGCGGCCAGCATACTCACGATTAAATGATTTAACTGGCTGAATATTCTAGTTTTATAAGTTGTGCGAACTCAGAAATACGTGGCATATAAGGGCGGCCAAATGGTCGCCCCTACAACAGAAGCCGCTTACGGCATTGAGATGGACTGTTTCTCCTCCAGCAATTTCTCTACCACGCCCGGATCGGCCAGCGTAGAGGTATCGCCGAGATTGCTGGTATCGCCTGCAGCGATTTTGCGCAGAATGCGACGCATAATCTTGCCGGAGCGGGTTTTGGGCAGCGAGTCGGTCCAGTGCAGCACATCCGGCGTGGCAATCGGGCCAATCTCTTTACGCACCCAGTTACGCACTTCGGTATACAGCTCTGGCGACGGCTCTTCGCCGTGGTTGAGCGTGATATAAGCGTAGATCGCCTGGCCTTTGATGCTGTGCGGAATGCCCACCACCGCAGCTTCGGCAATCTTCGGATGCGACACCAGCGCCGATTCAATCTCGGCGGTGCCAAGACGGTGACCGGAAACGTTCAGCACGTCATCGACGCGGCCGGTGATCCAGTAATAACCATCTTCATCACGGCGCGCGCCGTCACCGCTGAAGTAGCGATTTTTGAAGGTGGAGAAGTAGGTTTGCTCGAAACGATCGTGATCGCCATACAGCGTACGCGCCTGGCCTGGCCAGGAATCAACGATCACCAGGTTGCCTTCGGTGGCACCCTCAAGTGGATTGCCTTCGTTATCCACCAGCGCTGGCTGCACACCAAAGAAC
>NZ_DAMBSA010000506.1:0-2920 GCF_032054795.1 Pantoea sp. CTOTU49201 | reverse complement strand
GCTCGGTTACAACGAAAACGGCCAACAGAAGTGGATCACCCAGGATAAAGCGATGTTGGTGATGCAGCATGGCCGTCTGATCAAAACCCTGGGTTTACCGAGCAACCTCGCTGACGTCAGTAACCTGGCGCAGGATCCGCTCGCCGATGCGCTGCATCTGCAAAACGGTGCCAGCTGGACGCGCGTGGTGCAGTGGCGCGAGCAAGACAAGGTACGTGCCGCCACCGCCATTTCACGTTTCGAGCGCGGTGACGATACGGTGCTGGATATCGCCGGTGAACGCGTGCCGTGCCGCGTCTGGCATGAAACCGTGCGCATGGAGAGCGTGGGCGCTGAGTGGCAGAACACCTTCTGGATCGATAACCGCGATGGCACGGTGCTGCAGGCCAACCAGATGCTGGCCGCCGATGCCTTCCCAGTTGAAACCACTATTCTGAAGCCGGCGAAATCATGAAAAAAATAACTCCAATGCTGGCAGCGTTAACGCTGCTCACGGCTGGCCACGCACTGGCGGCGGCGCAAGTCACCGTGCACGATTTACAGGAAAAAAACACTCTGCAAATCAACGATGCGCAGAATCTCAGTCAGTTACTTACCCATCCTGAACTGCGCAGTTGGTGGCCGGGCACGGTGATTGCCGAGCGCGGCGCAACTTCCGTAGCACAGCAACAGCAGAAACAGCTGCTGGCCGATCTGCGTGCCTGGCAAGCCGACAGCGGCGAGTCGTTAGCCGCAACCATCGGCTCGGTTATCCACCAGCTTGGCGCGGTGCAGGTAACGGGCCGCCAGTTCACCTCGCTCGATCCCGACGCCGTGCGCCTGCGTCCACAGGACAACCGCACGCTGCAAGGCAGCTATGACCTCTACACGCTGGCACAACCGACGCAGGTGTTAGTGCTGGGGGCGTTGAGCAATCCGGGTAAAGAGAGCTGGCAGCCGGGCCGTGAAGTGCGTGATTACCTTGAAGGCCACGATCGCCTTTCCGGCGCGGAACGTAGCTATGCCACGGTGATTGCACCGTCCGGCAGCACCCAGCAAGTCCCGGTCGCGTACTGGAATCATCGCCATATCGAAGTGGAGCCCGGCAGCATCATCTGGCTCGGTTTCACCTCATGGAGCTTGCCATGGGGCCAAAGCGATTTGAATGAGCGCATGCTTTCCGTTCTGACTCACCGGATACCAGACTGATGAAAAAACAATTACTTCTCAGCCTGTTGGCTGCTTCTGTTTCCGCCGCTTGCCAGGTGCATGCGGAAACCTGGCCTGAACCGGTCGGTCCTTCGCAATCGGATTTTGGTGGCGTCGGCCTGATGCAGACGCCGACCGCGCGTATGGCGAAAGAGGGCGAATTTAGCGTCAACTTCCGCGATAACGATCAATATCGCTACTATTCCGCCTCATTGCAGCTGTTCCCGTGGCTGGAAACCACCGTGCGCTATACCGATGTGCGTACCCGCCGTTACAGCGCGGTAGAAGGTTTCAGCGGCAACCAAAGCTATAAAGATAAAGCCTTCGATGTGAAGCTGCGTTTGTGGCAAGAAAGCTATTGGCTGCCGGAAGTGGCGGTTGGCTCGCGCGATTTAGGCGGCACCGGCTTGTTCGACAGCGAATATCTGGTGGCGAGCAAGGCGTGGGGGCCATTCGATTTCAGTCTCGGTATTGGCTGGGGTTATCTCGGCAACAGCGGCACCCTTAAAAATCCATTTTGCTCCTACAGCGACAGCTATTGCAGCCGCAGTGGCGGCGGCGAAACCGGCACCATCAACGGTTCACAGATGTTCCACGGCCCGGCAGCGCTGTTTGGCGGCGTGGAATACCAAACGCCGTGGCAGCCACTGCGTCTGAAGCTGGAGTACGAAGGCAACGATTATCAGGATGATTTCGCCGGTCGTCTGGAGCAGCGCAGCAAGGTTAACGTCGGTGCGATTTATCGCATCACCGACTGGGCGGACATCAACGCCAGCTACGAGCGCGGCAACACCTTTATGTTCGGCTTTACTCTGCGCACCAACTTCAACGATCTGCATCAGTCGCACATCGATAGCGAGAAGCCAGCCTACAACCCGCAGCCGCAGGGCGACCTGTTGCAGCCAACGGTGGTGGCGAACCAGCTGACCGATCTGAAGTACAACGCGGGACTAAATGGCCCACACATTCAGACCAAAGGCAGCACGCTGTATGTCTCTGGCGAGCAGACCAAATATCGCGACACGCGCGAAGGTGTCGATCGCGCCAATCGCATCATCATGAACAACCTGCCTGCTGGCATCGATACCATCGACGTCACCGAGTCGCGCTTTAATATGCCGCAGGTCAGCACGCGCACCAACGTTGCCAGCCTGCACAACGAGCTGACGGGTTATCCGCTGGGCCATGAACAGCCGCTACAGCAGACGCGTGAAGATCCGGTTGATCCCGGCACCACCGAGCAAGGTTTCTTTATCCGTAAAGATCGCCTGAACTATAGCCTGTCGCCGGTGCTTAATCAGTCGGTTGGTGGACCAGAAAGCTTCTACATGTATCAAGTTGGCGTGATGGCCAATGCCGATTACTGGCTTACCGATCACCTGTTGGTCGGCGGCAGCCTGTTTGGCAACATCGCCAATAACTACGACAAGTTCAACTACAACGGCGCTCCAGCGGATTCCACGCTGCCGCGCGTCCGCACGCACATTCGTGATTACGTTGAGAACAACGTTTACGTTAACGATCTGCAAGCCAACTACATGCATGCGCTCGGCAACGGTTTCTACGGCCAGGTTTACGGCGGTTATCTGGAAACCATGTACGGCGGCGTCGGCGGCGAAGTGCTGTATCGTCCAATTGATAGCAACTGGGCATTCGGTGTTGATGCCAACTACGTGAAGCAGCGTGATTGGGACAACATGATGCAGTTCACCGATTACAAAGCGCCAACCGG
>NZ_DAMBSA010000505.1:0-2947 GCF_032054795.1 Pantoea sp. CTOTU49201 | reverse complement strand
TGCGGTAAGCCAGTATCAATCACATAGCTTTCACCGCGATAGAGATGGTAACTCTGGCCGTTCACCACAAGTGTGATTTCACCCTCCAGCACCGTGCCGGTTTCTTCGCCGGGATGGCGTAGTTTCTCGCCGGTGCTGGCGCCCGGTTCATATCGCTCCAGCAGCATCGCCAGCGCGCGTCGCGCTGCACCGTTATCAATTAGCATCAGCGATACGCCAAGGCTGCCGATCTCCACGCACTCTTCCGGGCGCACAATCACGCGCGGCGTGGCATTGATTTTGGGTTCGGAGAAAAACTCCGACAGCGATAGCCCGTAAACTTTCAGCAGCTTCTGCAAGGTGCTGACGGCCGGGCTGACTTTGTCCTGTTCGATAGTGCTAATGGCGCTGTGTGTTAAACCTGATAACTCAGCGACGCGACGCTGAGACAATCCCAACTCCTGCCGGATCTGCGATAAGCGACGTCCGGGTGCCAGAGTGGCATCATTCATGGCTGTTTTTCCTTGTGATAACATACAGCGGCGTGGATAAAGGCCGCAAACAAACGTTGCGAGACCGGATCGTCATCGGAAAGCCATTCAGGATGCCATTGCACCGCGAGGGCGAAAGGGTGCTTTGGCAGGCTAACAGCTTCAATCAGCCCATCGGGCGCGCGCGCTTCCACGAGCAGCAGCGGACCGGTTTCGCGAATGCCTTGTCCATGCAGCGAGTTGACCGCAAAGGGTTCGGCGCTGCCGAGCAGTTGGCTCAGCATGCCATCCACTTCTGGCAGCACGTCATGTACCGGCGCGTATTGCTCCTCCAGCGGCAGCGCATCGTCTTCGCGGTGCTCCTGGAATAAATGTGTCATATGCAGTTGGCGATGCAGCGCACCGCCGTTGGCAACCACCAGCTCCTGCAAGCCACGACAGATGCCGAACATCGGCATCTTTTTACCGATCGCATGTGTGATAAGCCCGAAGGCGAGGCGATCGCGTGCTGGATCGGCATGCGGCTCTTTACCGTCTTCGCCGTAATGCCAGGGTTCGATGTTGCTGGGGCTGCCGGTCAGCAAAATGCCATCCAGCACGGTCATACTATTTTCTAATAGATGAGGCGCCTGCATCAGTTGATGCGGCAATGGCAGCGGCACGCCACCGGCAAGCACGATAGCGTCGAGATATTTGTTGTGAACCGTTTGCCCTGGATGGTTGCCGATAAAGTTCTGGCACATCACTACGCCAATCAAGGGCTTGTCAAAAATAATGCCCATAACGTCTCCGCGTTGCTGTTCAATATTTTCGCCGGAAATGCGCGGCTGGCCTTAAAAGTGTGCAATATTTTGTCAATCTAGCAACCAGTTGAGTGTTCTTCAAACAGATTTGTTACATTTGCACACTTTTTGCGTTAGGGCTATGTTAGAAGAGTGGCTGTTATTTTGAGCATTACGCGCACCAAATTTTAACGGTAAAGGGCGGGTGGGATCATGACGAACCTCGTAGAAGTAGAAGACTTCACGCGACACAGTGAAGAGAAACGAACAAGCGCGTTCCAGCTGGAGGTCAAAACCTGGCTGGAACGCCATCCTGAAACGCAGTATGTCGATATTCTTCTTAATGATTTAAATGGGGTATTTCGCGGTAAACGCATTCCCATCTCCGCATTGGCAAAACTGGAAAAAGGGTGTTACTTCCCGGCCTCCGTTTTCGCGATGGATATTCTCGGTAACACCGTCGAAGACGCCGGACTTGGTCAATCACTGGGCGAACCCGACCACCTCTGCATGCCGGTTCCCGGAACCTTAATTCCTTCTGCCGCCGATCCCACGCACATCGCCCAGCTGTTGCTGACCATGTGTAACCAAGATGGCACTCCCTTTGACGTTGAACCCCGTAATGTCCTCAATCGGCTGTGGCAACAGCTGCGTAATCGAGGATTATTCCCGGTGGTAGCGGTAGAGCTGGAGTTCTATCTGGTGGATAAAAAGCGCGATGCCGAGGGTTTTATTCAGCCGCCATGTTCACCAGGCAGTGACGAACGCAATATGCAGAGCCAGGTCTATTCTGTGGATAATCTCGATCACTTCGCCGACGTGCTGCGGGATATCGACCATTTAGCTAAACTGCAAGGTATTCCCGCCGATGGCGCGCTGGCGGAAGCGTCACCTGGCCAGTTCGAAATCAACCTGCATCACACGCGCGACGTGCTGAAAGCCTGTGACCATGCTATTCAGCTGAAACGGCTGGTGCGTCAGGTAGCGGAAAATCACGGCATGACCGCGACATTCATGGCCAAACCTTACGAAGAGTACGCGGGCAGCGGCATGCATGTGCACATCAGCATGCTGGATGCCGCCGATCACAACGCCTTCGCGCTGGATGACGGCAGCGATTCGCCGCTGATGAAACGCGCGCTGGCGGGCATGATCGATCTGATGCCGGCCTCGATGGCGTTGCTGGCGCCGAACGTGAACGCCTATCGTCGCTTCCTGCCTGAAGCCTATGTGCCGCTGCAGGCATCGTGGGGACATAACAACCGCACGGTCGCGTTGCGCGTGCCTTGTGGCGATGCGGATAACCATCGCATTGAGTATCGCGTGGCCGGTGCGGATGCAAATCCCTATCTGGTGGTGTCAACTATTCTTGCCGGTATTTTGCACGGTCTGGATAATCAGCTACCCTTACCGCATCCGGTGCAGGGCAATGGACATGAAGCAGAAGGGCTGGCATTACCGATTCGGCAGAGCGATGCGCTGTATGAATTCGAGAATAGCTACCCGCTGCAGAAGCTGTTGGGCGAGCGTTTCAGCGGCGTGTGGCACAGCTGCAAACAGTATGAATTGATGCAGTTTGAGCGCTTAATCACCTCTACAGAAATCGACTGGATGCTAAAGAACGCCTGACGCAGGAAGATTTGATCTAACGTCTTGTGCCGATGGCATAAGTTGGGGCAAAATACGCGCCCTGCA
>NZ_DAMBSA010000504.1:0-2956 GCF_032054795.1 Pantoea sp. CTOTU49201 | reverse complement strand
AGAAGCATTCAGTCATACCGTGTTGGTTCAACTGTCGGGGGGGCGTGCGTATTCCGTTCTGCTCGTTGCCGGGACTGGCCCTGCTAAAGTTATTCGCGTGGCGTGACCGTGGGGCGGCCAATGCAAAAGACGCCAGCGACCTTTATAAAATTCTCTGTGAATACGGCCTTATTGAAGGTGATCGCATTTATGAGTCACCTGTTGAGGGCGAAAATTTCGACTGGGATCCAATGCGTATGGGGGCGTTTTTATTGGGAAGTGATGTAGCAGTAATATGTGCTGGTGGCCTGACAGCAGAACTTCATGCGCTGAATAAAGCCAAGCTTGCCGACGCTGTGGTACGCCAATCCACGAATGAGGATGCCGAATACATTGATCAGATGTTGGAAGATTTCTGGTTGGGTATTAGTAACTCATAGGCAAAAAAATATAATGCCGTACCAGGTCAATGATTAAGTGACGAATTTCGCGCTTGTTGACGTATCTTAACGCAACCTTTCTCGTCAATTTTCCAGGCCTCTGTCAGTAATGCGTGTTTCAACCGGCATCTCAATGAAAATTCTGGCGGCGCTCAGTTCTACGCTGATGCTTGCCTGTGTTAAAGGCCTCGGCGGAACGGTGCCGGTTGGCGAAGTGATTTTTTTCCGTTCATTTCTCGCCATGCTTCCCTTACTGGTTTGGCTTCGGATGCAGGGAAATGTGAAAGAGGGGATCAAGACATCAGACGTCAAAGGACATTTCCTGCGTGGGCTGGCAGGGACGGGCGGCATGTATTTGAGTTATCTCTCGCTGCTCTACATTTCCCTGGCCGATGCCACCGTTCTTAACTACGCTGCACCGCTTTTTACCGTCATTCTTGCAGCTATTATTCTGCGCGAAAGGGTGAAGTTTTACCGCTGGATCGCAGTGTTAACCGGCTTTACAGGCATTTTGGTGATGCTTTCTGGTCTGTGCGCTTTCTCCGGTTCATCAATCAGTTTTACTTCGTCGGCGGGCGTGATGCTGGCAATCGCCGCTGCCTTGTGCACTGCTGGGGCATCGATACAAATCCGTTTTCTTAATAAAACAGAAAAACCCGGCGCCATTGCTTTCTGGTTTGCAGTTATGACGGCCTTAACATCGCTGTTTACAATCGTTGCGGGTTGGAAGATGCCCGATAGTCGTGAGCTGCTGTTACTGGTCGGCTGCGGTTTGTTCGGCGGGATTACGCAAATCCTTCTGACGCTCAGTTTGCGATATGCCGATGCCTCATTGCTTGCCCCGTTTGATTACACCACGCTGATTTGGTCAGTATTGATTGGTTTTATGTTCCTCGGAACATTGCCCGGTATCAATACCTTTGCGGGGGCGTCGCTGGTTATGGCGGGTGGACTGTTTTCCGTTATTGGCGAGCAGCGGCAGCGGAAAGCTGCGACGCTTCATCCATAAAAATTCCCGGCATATAACCGGGAATATTCACTTCATCAGAAAACCAGCTGCACCTTAGCCGCACGCTCTTTATCCGCCGCCAGTTCCAGCGCAAATGCCGCATCCTGCATGGGCATTTCGGCTGAAAGCAGCGGCAATGGATTGATTTTGCCTTGCTCGAGCCAGCGTACCGCCGTAGTGAATTCGCTGGTGAAACGGAAGGAGCCGCGCAACTGCACCTCTTTGACCAATAGCGGTCCGATAGGATAATTCACTTCAGCCGCGCCCATGCCGAGTTGCACGATAATGCCGCCCGGACGCGCAAAGGCAACCAGCGAAGCCACCGCCGCGCCTGCTCCGGAAGCTTCAAAACAGACATCAAAACTGCCGCCATTTTCTGCCCAGCGCGCAGTTTGCTGTTCGTCACGCGGATCCAGCGCCGCGCTGGCGCCCATCTCGATCGCCAGCTGCCGGCAGCGTTCGCTGATATCGGTTGCTACCACTTCGGTGGCTCCCGAAGCCAGTGCTGCCGCGATCACCAGACAACCGATCGGACCGGCGCCGGTGACCAGTACGCGCTTGCCGGTTAAATCGCTTGCCTGACGTACCGCATGAATGCACACAGCCAGCGGTTCGGCGAAGGCCATCACTTTGGCCTCTGCATCATCGCTGTATGGCACGCACTGCACGGGATTAACCGCCACATATTGGGCAAATCCGCCGTTAACATGCGGGAAAAACTGTGCGCTACCCATAAAGCGCATCGATCGGCAAAGGTTCTGTTTTCCTTCCTGACACAGCGTGCACAGCTGGCAGGGTTGGGAAGGGTTGATCGCCACGCGCTGGCCAACTTTTAAGTCGCTGTTCTCCGGCACTTGCTCAATGATGCCGACAAACTCATGGCCTAAAATCATCGGCGCTTTCAGCACTGACATGCCCGCGCGGCCATGCTGGAAATAGTGAATATCCGAGCCACAAATCCCGCCACGCTCAACTTTGACCAACACTTGTTGCGTGTTCCACTCAATTTCCCGCGACTCACAGCGCACATCATGTGCGGCATTGACGATCACCGCGTTCACTGTTTTCTGCTGCATTATGCTTCTCTCTATGCGTTTGAAGGGGTTTCGAATTTCTTTTTATTGTCAGCGTGTTCTTCACCGGGCGGCGTCATCACTTCAATTTTGCCAACCAGCAGCAGGTAGGCCAAAAAGCCCATCAGCGCGACGGCAGCGATGTACCACATGGCATACTGGAAGTTGTGGGTGCGCTGCAAAATAACGCCAATGATGATCGGGCTGACAATGCCGGAAAGATTGCCAAAAATGTTCAGAAAGCCGCCGATGGTGCCGATTAAGTGGCGCGGAATCACATCGCTGCACACCACCCAGCCGAGATTAGAGAAGGCGTTGGCGAAGAAAGCGATAGAGAGAATGGCAATGGCAATTACCGGGCTGTCCTGGAAGAAATTCACCAGCGCAATCGAGCAGGTGAGCAACATGCCCAGCATTACCGGCAGCTTGCGTGCAAAGGTGCGGCTGCGGCCACG
>NZ_DAMBSA010000503.1:0-2957 GCF_032054795.1 Pantoea sp. CTOTU49201 | reverse complement strand
CCTTGCCCGCTTCCGCAATGACTGGCGAATGGACGCTGCGCATCAACAGCGGTGATAACCAGCCGCGCAGTTGGCCGTTCCACGTAGAAGACTTCCTGCCAGAGCGCATGGCACTGGATCTAACCAACAGCGCGCAGCCGGTGGCTCCGGATGACGACATCACCTTTGCGGTTGAAGGCCGCTACTTGTATGGCGCGCCAGCTGCGGGTAACGAGCTGCAAGGGCAGCTGTTCCTGCGTCCGGCGCGTGAAGCAGTTGCCGCGCTGCCAGGCTATCAATTTGGCGACATCACTGAAGAGCTGAAACGCTCGCTCGATGATGTGGATGAGAAGCTGGATGAGAGCGGCAAGTTGCAGCTCAACGTTGAGAGCAGCTGGAAAGAGAGCCATTCGCCGCTCAATCTGATTCTGCAAGCCAGCCTGCTGGAAACCGGCGGCCGTCCAGTGACGCGCCGCGCGACTCAGGCGATTTGGCCGGCTCCGGCGCTGCCCGGCATTCGCCCGCTGTTTAACAGTGAATCGGTGTATGACTATCGCACCGACCGCTATCATGATGAGCCGACCGTGGCGGAAAACAGCCTCGCGGAGTTCGACGTGGTCTACGCCAATCCGCAGGGCGAAAAACTGGCGGCGTCAGATCTTGATGTGCGCCTGATCCACGAACGCCGCGACTATTACTGGAGCTTCTCCGACAGCGAAGGCTGGCAGTCGCGCTTCGATCAAAAGGATCTGCAGGAGGAGCAGCAGCGCATCACTATTGCCGCGGGCGGCAGCCAGAAAGTGAGCTTCCCGGTGGAGTGGGGCACCTATCGCCTGGAAGTGCATGCCGGCGACAACATCATTAGCAGCGTGCGTTTTCAGGCCGGATATTGGTGGCAGGACAACACCAACGGCACCGGCGCGCTGCGCCCGGATCAGGTTAAACTGAAAATTGATAAAACTGCCTATCAGGCGGGCGATACCGCGCATGTGCAGGTGGAATCGCCTGCTGCCGGTAAAGGCTATCTGATGGTGGAATCCAGCAGCGGCACGCTGTGGTGGCAACCGCTGGACGTTCCAGCGGGCGGCGCAACCATTGATGTACCGATCAGCGACAGCTGGAAGCGACACGATCTCTATCTCAGCGCCATCGTGGTGCGTGACGGCGACAAAGCCAGCGGCATCACGCCGAAACGCGCGGTGGGCTTGCTGCATCTGCCGATGGCGACTGAAGCGCGTCGCCTTAGCTTAGCGCTCGACGCGCCAGATAAAATCCGTCCTGAGCAGACGCTAAAAGTGAAGGTCAAAGCCAGCCGTGAAGGTGGCGCGTTGCCGCAGCAGGTGCAGGTATTGCTCTCGGCGGTGGACAGCGGCGTGCTCAACATTACCGATTACAAAACCCCGAATCCGTGGGACGCGTTTTTTGGCCGTAAGCGCTACAACGCCGATCAGTACGATGTGTTCGGTCAGCTGATTGAAGGCGGTGGCAAGCTGGCCGCGCTGCGCTTTGGTGGTGACGGCGATGATGCGGATGCGCTGTCGCGCGGCGGTAAAAAGCCGGTTACCGAGGTGCAGATCGTGGCGCAGCAGTTGCAGCCGGTCACGCTGGATGCTAACGGCGAAGGTACGCTGGAACTGCCGATCCCGGCGTTTAACGGCGAATTGCGCTTGATGGCGCAGGTGTGGAGCGACGACAGCTTCGGCTCGGCCGATCGCAAGCTGGTGGTCGCTGCGCCGTTGATTAGTGAACTGGCGATGCCGCGTTTCCTTGCCAGCGGCGATCAATCCACGCTGGCGCTGGATCTCACCAACCTCACCGATCAACCGCAGACGCTGAAAATCAACGTCACGGCCAGCGGCCAGATTGCCCTTAACGGCCAGATCCCCGCCAGCGTGCAGCTGGCGAAAGGCGCGCGCACCACTTTGCAAATTCCGGTTAAAGCGCAGGGCGGCTTTGGTGAGGGCGATGTGCAGGTCAAGGTGTCCGGCATGAGTTTGCCGGGCGAAACGCTGGCCGCCAGCGAGCGCAAATGGAAAATTGGCGTGCGTCCGGCTTATCCGGCGCAAACGCTGAGCTTCGATAACGTGATGCAAACCGGTCAGAACTGGCAGGTGATGGCGAGCGCCTTCAATGGCTTGCAGCAGAATACTTTGAGCGGACAACTGTCACTCAGCAACCGTCCGCCGCTGAATATCGCCAGCTATATCAGTTCGCTGTATGCCTATCCTTATGGCTGCCTTGAACAGACCGCCAGCGGCATTTGGCCGTCGGTGTTCACCAACCATGCGCAGCTGACGGCGATGGGTATCAAAACCAGCAATGATGAAGCGCGTCGCGCCTCGATTGATACCGGCATCGCGCGCCTTGCCGGCATGCAGCGCGGCAACGGCAGCTTTGGTTTGTGGAGCAAAGAGAGTCAGGAAGAGTTCTGGCTGACGGCCTACGTCACCGATTTCCTGCTGCGTGCCAGCGAAGCCGGTTACAGCGTGCCGGATGGCGTGATTACCCGCGCCGACGAACGTCTGCTGCGCTATCTGCAGGATCCCGCGCAGATCGAAACCAGCTGGAGCAGCGATGCCGATGGTTTGCGTTTCAGCGTGCAGGCCTATGCGGGATTGGTGCTGGCACGTCAGCAGCAGGCACCGCTCGGTGCGTTGCGTGCGCTGTATGCAAAGCGCGATCAGGCTAAATCGGGCCTGGCGATGGTGCAGCTTGGCGTGGCGTTGAAGCTGATGGGCGATCAACAGCGCGCACAACTGGCGCTGGCGCAGGGCATTGGGCTGGAACGTAAGCCTAACAGCTGGCTCGGCGATTACGGCAGCCCGGTGCGCGATCGCGCACTGATTCTGTCACTGCTGACGGAAAACCAGCTGCTGCCGGAGATGCAAGGTCCGCTGCTGATCGATCTGGCGAAAGCCGTGCATGGACAGCGCTGGTTCTCGACTCAGGAAAACAACGCGTTGTTCCTCGCCGCCCGC
>NZ_DAMBSA010000502.1:0-2982 GCF_032054795.1 Pantoea sp. CTOTU49201 | reverse complement strand
GTAAGGAGGTATCGGCAGCTGAGCAAAAAATCTTCAGGAGTGATTTGTGCGATCGATGAGGTTTGCGAGATGGGTGCGCATAAATGCGCACATTACGATGGTGCGGGCTTTGACCAGGTGCGCATGAATGCGCACCC
Organism: Pantoea sp. CTOTU49201; assembly: GCF_032054795.1. Lineage (NCBI taxonomy): Bacteria > Pseudomonadati > Pseudomonadota > Gammaproteobacteria > Enterobacterales > Erwiniaceae > Pantoea > Pantoea sp. CTOTU49201. The sequence goes on along the minus strand of NZ_DAMBSA010000502.1, from coordinate 2,845 downwards.
TACGTCGTAGGGTCGCCATTCATGGCGACCTGGCTTGAGCTCTCCTGCTCCTCGCCAACGCGTTCAATCGGTCCCATCACCAGCAGGAATAGTAAAGCAGCGACCACGCAGTGCGCGCCGACAAACACCAGCCCAATGCTGTAGCTGCCAGTTAAGCCGACGATGATGCCGAACAGCAGCGGCGTGATAAAACCCGCCATATTGCCGATACCATTGAAGATCGCGCCCGCCAGGCCAACCGCTTCTTTTGGTGCGGTATCGCTGACAATTGTCCAGGTTCCGGCACCTGCAGCCACGCCTTTACCAAAGAAGGCGAACGACATAATGGCGATAATGCCAACGTTGCTGGGGATCACCGCCGCCAGAACCAGCGACGCCGCCATCAGCATGCCGACGATGTACGGCGTTTTACGCGCCCAGGATAAACTCCAGCCGTTCGCCAGCAGTTTGTCGGAAATATAGCCGCCGCTGATGCCGCCAAGGAAGCCAAACACCGCCGGTGCGATGGTGGCAAAACCGGCGTCGAGAATATTCATGCCGCGCGCCTGCACCAGATAAATCGGGAACCAGGTGATAAAGAAGTAGCTGAGCGCGATGATGCAATATTGGCCGATGTAGGCGCACCACAGCATGCGGTTGCTGAGCAGCGTTTTGAACATCGCTTTGCTCAACGGCGGACGCGCTTTTAGCGTTTGCGCCGAATCGATATCGACCAGCGCGCCGCCCTGCTCGATATAGCGCAGCTCATTTTCCGATACTCGCGGATGATGGCGCGGACTGCGCATAAAGCCCATCCAGACAAACACCGCCAGTACGCCAATGCCACCCAGTACGAAGAACGGCCATTCCCAGCCGAAACGCGATACCAGCCAGCCGGAGAGTGGCGAGAAGATAGCGACGGCAAAATATTGCGCCGAGGCGAAGAGTGAAGAGGCGCGGCCGCGTTCGGCGCTGGGGAACCACATGATCACCGCGCGCGCATTGGCGGGAAAACTGGGGGCTTCAATCAGGCCCAGCGCGAAACGCAGCGCAAACATCAGCGTCAGCGCCATGGTCATGCCACTGGAGAACTCGCCGACAAAGCCCATCAGCAGCGTGGAGAGCGACCACAGCGCCAGCGTCACGCCATACACTTTTTTGGTGCCAAAGCGATCAAGGAACAGGCCGCCGGGGATCTGGCCGATCACATAGGCCCAGCTAAACGCCGAGAGGATCAAGCCAAGCTGGATCGCCGAGAGTCCAAACTCATCTTTGATCGCCGATCCCGAGATCGACAGGATCGAGCGGTCGGCATACGCCACCACGGAAAGAAACAGGATCAGGCAAAGGATCCAAACGCGTACGTGGCTGTTCTTTGGACGATTATTGGCTTTTAGCATGGGCTGAATTCCTCAAATGAAACGTGCCGGAATACCGCTTTATTTTCCCTATGCAGCAACTATAGGAAGCGGTTTCAGCCGTGGTCATTGGGCGAATGGCGGAATCGACAGTGCTAATTAGCGCCAGATTTAGCAGCTGGCACAAAGCAAGGTGCGGCGCTGCACAGAACCTTAAAGATCCGCACGCCTTTGCGCTGCAATGTGCGCCAGCTCTAAGAAAATCCTTTGCAGCGCAACTATGAGTGCGCGAAGGAAAGACGCACCCGAGAGCAAAGTGTGCGCCTGGCTGCAAAATCCAACCTTGCTGATTGTCAGCCGCGTAGCGGGCTCGTAGGCTGAAAATGATTTCATTAAGCCATTTTTGATCTTGATGAAATATTCATTCTAATAACAAGCTTACTCTGGAGTCTGCGATGAAAACCCTCAAGGCGATTGTGTTGCTCGGCCTGCTCTCAACATCAGTCTCGGCGCTGGCGGAAAAAATTGGCGTGTCGATGGCCTACTTCGATCAAAACTTCCTCACCATTATTCGCCAGTCGATTGATAAAGAAGCCAAAGCGCGCGGACTCGATATTCAGTTTGAAGATGCACGCGGTGACGTCGGACGTCAGACCGATCAGGTGCAGAGTTTTATCGGCGCGGGCGTGGATGCGATCATCGTCGATCCGGTCGATTCGGCCAGCACGCCGCAGCTCACCAAGCTGGCGCAGCAGGCAAAAATTCCGCTGGTGTACGTAAACCGCACGCCGGGCGATAAATCGCTGCCGGCCGGCGTGGTGTTTGTCGGCTCCGACGAGCGTGAATCCGGCACCTTGCAGATGGAAGCGCTGGCGAAAATGGCTAACTACAAAGGCAATGTGGCGATCATGATCGGTAACCTGACCGATGCCGGTGCGCTGCAACGCACCAAAGACGTTGAGCAAGTGGTAGCGAAATATCCCGGCATGAAAGTGGTACAGAAACAGCCCGCCAACTACGCACGCAATGAAGGCATGGATTTGATGAATAACTGGCTGGGCAACGATGAAGCGATTGATATCGTTGCGGCTAACAACGATGAGATGGCGATTGGCGCGGCGATGGCGCTGGCCAAGGGCAATAAAAAGGTGCTGATTGGCAGTATTGATGCCACGCCAGACGGCCTGAAAGCGCTGTCGCAGGACAAAATTCAGGTCACAGTGTTCCAGGATGCGGTCGGCCAGGGCAAAACATCGGTGGATGTGGCGCAGAAGCTGATCAAAGGCGAGAAAGTGGATTCACACGTGTGGATCCCGTTCGAGCTGGTGACCAAAGAGAATATGCAGAAGTACGTTGAGAAGAGTCAGTAAAAGGTAAACGCGAGCGATGAATCGCACCGCTACGAATGCGTGCACAATTCCGTAGCGGCGCAATTTATTGCGCAAAACCCATCAGTTTTTTAGTTTAGCCATCTGCACGATATCGTGATACTCGCCGTCGCGCAGGCA
>NZ_DAMBSA010000501.1:0-2984 GCF_032054795.1 Pantoea sp. CTOTU49201 | reverse complement strand
CCTGGCCGCGCCGAAAAATAACGCCTTTATTGCGCGCTGGCTGCATTTTTTCCGGCCGATTGTGGAAGTAGGCGCCGATGAATTTTTCCGTCGTCTGCTCGCGCTGCCTGATTACGAAACCATTGTTCAGGGCATCACGCCACCGGATTATCTGGTGGTGTATATCGCGCAGCAGCAGGCGTTGCGTGAGAACAATCAGTACAATTTCTACCTGCGTAAATGCGAGGCCAGCGCCTTGCTGTATCAAAGTCTGGTGGAGTGGCGGCCGGTGAAGCTGAGCCGCATGCTGATGGTGGATCGTCTGCCAGCAGTGTTGCCGCCGCTGACCAAACTGACGGGATTTGATCGCAAATATCTCGACACCAATCTGAAATATGGCGTGGTGAACAAAGACAGCTTATTGGGCCAGATTCTGTTAACCAGCCAGAAAGGCGCCCGCCCGCAGACACCGCTTCCAGCGCTGACCAGCAAGGCATAATACATCAGGGATTGATCAGCTGTTGCAGTGCCGCGGCGCTGGTTTCATCGTCCGGCACATACACCAGCAGGCGATCGCCGTTGCGCGACGCTGACCACCAGTTATTTTGCCGCAGCGTCAGTTCACCCACTTCGTCGCGGTAAAAACGTTTCACGCGATTCTCAACCTGGCCCAATTCATAGCGCTGCCAGGTGTGCGCAAACTCATCTGAACTGTTTAGCAGGCGGGCAAGAAAGCTTTCCCAGTGCGGATCGCCAAGGTGCTCGCCCATCTGCCCGCGAAACATCGCCACCATCTGTGGCATCACTTCATCCCAGTCGTTCAGCGCTTTGCGCCATGCGGGATGATTGAAGGCCAGCCAGATACAATTGCGATCTTCCAGCGCGATCTCGGCTAAATCGACGCCCATTAAGGCACACCACGCAGCGTTGTAACCGAGAATATCAAAGCGCGGCGTTTCGATAATCGCCGGTAGCTGGATAGCGTCGAGCATCTGTTGATTGTGCGCGGCAATTTTGCAGCAGGCCGCTACCACGCGCACCGAAGGCAACGCATGCCCGGCAAGCGAAAACAGGTGCTGCGTTTCCACATCGTTGCACTGCAACGCGCTGGCAATCGCCGTCAGCGTTTTCGGCGAGGCTTTAATATCACGTCCCTGTTCCAGCCACGTATACCAGGTCACGCCCACATCCGCTAACTGCGCGACTTCTTCACGACGTAAACCCGGCGTGCGGCGATGGCGCATGCGCGGCAAACCGAGCCGATTGGGATCGAGGTTTTCGCGGCGCGTGCGCAGAAAAGTACCAAGTAATTTGCGGTTGTTTTGTTCGGTGGTAACAGGCGCGGATGCCAGGCTCATAAGCAGATCCTTCGACAAGACGGGTAGTATTTATACCATGATAAACAAGAACTGGTACCCGTTTAAGGGTTAGGTGATGCTATGCCGTACTGACAGCAAAAACAAGGTAAAACCGATGCAGACATCGCAACTTCAACGCACAGGATTGATGGTCCTGCTTGCCGGGCAGCTGCTGCCCATGATTGATTTTTCTATCGTTAACGTAGCGTTAGACGCGATGGCCCACACGCTGCAGGCCACGGCGATCGAGCTGGCGCTGATCGTCGCGGTCTACGGCATCGCCTTTGCCATCTGCCTGGCGATGGGCGGGCGGCTCGGTGACAATTATGGCCGCCGCCGCGTGTTCCTCACCGGAGTATGGATCTTCGGTATTGCATCTTTATTATGCGGCATCGCCAACAGTGTCGGCCTGTTGATGTTTGCCCGCGCGCTGCAAGGCGTGGGCGCGGCCTTTATCGTGCCGCAAATTCTCGCCACGCTGCACATTACGTTGAAGGGCAGAGCGCATGCGCGCGCCATAGGTTTGTACGGCGGCATTGGCGGGCTGGCATTTATCATCGGTCAGGTGCTGGGTGGATTTCTTATCAAAGCGGATATCGGCGGTTACGGCTGGCGCAGCGTATTCCTGATCAATTTGCCGATTTGCCTGTTTGTGCTGATCACCGCGCGCCGCTTTGTGCCGGAAACGCAGAACACCCAACGCGTGCCGGTGGATGTCAGCGGCACCTTGCTGCTGGCAGGCGCGATTGGCTGCCTGATGCTGGCACTGGCGCTCGGTCCGCTGCTGCATTGGTCGTGGCCGTGCATCTTGCTGCTGGTGCTGTTCCCGCTGTTTCTGCATCGTTTGCGCCAGAGTTCGCTGCGTCTGGAAGCGGCCAACGGCGCGCCGCTGTTGCCGCCGTCACTGCTGCGTCTGCCGAGCGTGCGATTTGGTCTAACGCTGGCGGTGCTGTTCTTCTCCTGCTGGAGCGGCTTTATGTTCTCAGTGGCGTTGACGCTGCAAGCCGGTTTAGGACTGACAGCGTTTCAGTCCGGGAATGCATTTATCGCGCTGGGCGTGGCCTATTTTATCGGGGCGATGCAATCGACGCGTATCGTTGAGCGTTTAGGTAAGCGCGGTGCCTTGCTGATGGGCTGCGGCATTCAGATGGTTGGTTTGCTGGCCTTGATCGCCACGCTGCAACTCGCATGGCCGCAGGTCGGTATCTTCACACTGATCCCCGCGACGGTACTAATTGGCTTTGGTCAGTCGTTTATTGTCAGCACCTTCTACCGTATTGGCATGAGCGGCGTGCCGCATCATCAGGCGGGCGCGGGCAGCGCAGTGCTTTCAACGGTGCAGCAGTCGGCGTTGGGTTTAGGCCCGATGCTGCTGGGCGGCGTATTCACACAGATCTACACGCACGGCAATCATCTGGCTGCGATCACCGGTGCGCTCGGCGTTGAGCTGGTGATGATGGCATTGCTGGTGATTTTCACCAGCCTCAATCGCCGTACGTTTCAGCCGGTAACGGCGGAAGGGTAATTCTTGTGAGCAGATTTCAGCAGGAGCGTTCCACCTTATTGTAAAACAACCGAAAATCCGTGAGTCGCGCTGAATTTACCTTTGGCTCAGCGGTCTTTTTTCCGGAACATATCGCCGCAGTT